>NZ_JBZVGZ010000005.1:0-138327 GCF_058630335.1 Halorubrum sp. SD41 | reverse complement strand
CGCCCGCTTCCCCCCCCAGCCCGCCCGGGGCCGCGGTGGGGGGCAGCGCGGGCGGCCGGGGAAACCCGCCCCGGACAGCAAACCCCGGTTCGCCGGCGTCCGGTGGGCCGAACACGCCCACCGGGACCGTCGCCTCGCCGTCGAGGTACGTCGTCGTCGCGGTCATCTCCACGTCGTTGACGGTGACCCGGATCCCGGCGCGAGCGCTCCCGGAGACGGCGGTCACGGCGACCTCGCACATCTCGTTTTCGCCGACCGCGATGGCCTCCGGGAACTCTCCCCAGTCGACGTCGATCCGGGGGCAGTCGCGCGCGGCGTCGACGATGCGCTCCGCGACGGAGCCGCTCATCCCGGCGTTTTCGAGGTCTTTCGCGCCGGCGTCGACCACGTCGGCGGGCGAGGTGAGACCGGCGTCCGCGAGGCGCTCGGCGCGGCCGGAGCCGACGCCCTCGATCGCCGTGAGCGCGACCGCCTCGCGGGAGACGCCGTGCTCGACGCGCGCCTCGACGCGGCGGGCGAGGTTGGCGGCGCGCGGGCCGGCGAAGCGGTCGAGGAACTCCGCGAGCGCGGCGAGCAGGCGCAGCGCGTTCTGCCGGATCACCCACGCGTCCGACCGGAGGTCCGAGGGGATCGAGTCCGCCATCCCGGCGAGCAGGATGGCGAACACCTTGCGGTGGCCGTCCTCCAAGTCCGTGTCGCGCCCGTCGAGAATTCGGTCGATCGCGTCCGACTCGGCCGAGCGCGCCGAGACGGAGTCGAACTCGCCGGCCGAGGCGACGGTCTCCAACACGGAGTCGACCGTCAGCGTCTCGCGGTCGGCGAGGCGCCGGAAGCGGCGCGCGGTGTCCAGGCGGAGGTAGTACTTCGAGGCGAGGCGCCCGAGTCCGGTCGGCTCGATCGCGAGGTCGTCGTCGGCCGCGACGAACCCGTCGTCGACGAGCGATTCGAGCGTGTCGCGCACGCGGTCCCGGAGCGTCGGGAAGTCGTACGCCTCGGGCTCGGACTGCGCGCGGACGTAGTAGAAGGTGGTCTCCAGCCACGCCATCACGTCCTCCAGCCCCCGGATCGTCCCCATCGCGATCTCGGCGTTGAGGTGCGATTCGAGGTCGGCCGCGAGCCGCGATTCGATCTCTTTGCCCTCGCGCAGCAGCTTCCGGTACTTGTCCGCGTCCGCGCGGTCGCAGACCACCCAGCCGTACCCCACGTCGTCGTACTCCGGGCGCCCGGCGCGGCCGAGCATCTGGAGCACGTCGAGCGGCGAGATGTCCGTCTCCCCCTCCAGCGGGTCGTGGTACTTCGTGTCCCGGATGACGACGCAGCGGGCGGGGAGGTTCACCCCCCACGCGAGCGTCGACGTCGAGAAGAGGAACTTGATCTTCCCCTGCTTGAACCACTCCTCGACGCGGTCGCGGTCCGCTTTCCCGAGCCCGGCGTGGTGGAAGCCGACGCCGTCGGTGACCGACTGGCGGAGCGTGTCGTTGGTCAGCTCCTTGGCCTCGTTGTGGAAGTCGTAGTCGTCCCGCGAGTCGATCGGGATGTCGCGCTCGGTGATCTCGTCGCGCGCCTTCTTGGCCGCCTGGACCGTGTCCTGCCGCGAGGAGACGAACACCAAGGCCTGCCCGTCCTCGCGGACGTGCGGCTCGGCTAAGTCGAGCGCGCGGTAGAGCCGGCGGTACTTGTCGGCGAACGCGTTCGACCCGTGCGAGTACGTCTTCACCCCGGTCTCTAAGTCGACCGGGCGGTACTCGTCGCCGAACGCGTACGTCGTCTCCGCGGGGGCGTCGAGCCACTCCGCGACGTCGTCGATGTTCGGCATCGTCGCCGACAGCGCGACGACGCGCGGGTCCTGGAGCCGGCGGAGCCGCGAGACGGTCACTTCGAGTACGGCGCCGCGCTTCTCCGAGTCGAGCAGGTGGACCTCGTCGATGACGACGCAATCCACGTCGGTGATGAACGAGTAGCGCGCGGAGTCGTGCTTCCGCGTCGCGCTGTCGGCCTTCTCGGGCGTCGTCACCAGCACGTCCGCGCGCTCGGCGCGCCGGGGGTTGAGGTCGCGCTCGCCCGAGACGACGTAGACGGAGTAGCCGAGTTCCTCGAACCGCTCCCACTCGCTCTCCTTCTCGTTGGTGAGCGCCCGCAGCGGCGCGATGAAGAGAGCGGTCCCGCCCGCCGCGAGGGTCCGGCAGATCGCGAGCTCGGCGAGCGCCGTCTTTCCGGAGGCCGTCGGCGCCGACGCGACGACGTTGTGGTCGGTCTCCAGGATGCCCGGGAGCGCCTCCCGTTGCATCCGGTTGAACTCGTCGAACCCGAAGGCGTCGGCGAACTCCGGCACCGCGTCCGCGACCTTCACGGCACACCACACCCGTGCGCGAGCCGTCGGGAACCGCGGCTGTGTCGCATCGGATCGAGAGGGGGGCTTCGAGGGCAAAGGCGTTTCTCATGCGGGCGCGGCGGGACCGGGCCGGTCGCGAGTGGGCGGCGACGGCGTCGCGAGGTACCGCCATCGACCGTCGAAACGTCGCCGCCGACCCACACCGTTTAGGTGGTCCCGGTCGACCGCCCGGGTATGATTCCCACCTCGCCGCTCGTCGTCGGCCTCGCCGTCGCGGTCGCGCTGATCGCGCTGTTCGTGCTCGCTCGACGGCTCCGCGGCCCCTCCGCCGACGCGCGCGAGTCCAAGCGCGCCCACGACGCGGCTCAGGAGCGCGACCCGCCGGTCGAGATCGGCGAGACGTACGAGTTCGGCGTCACCGAGCTCACCGACCACCACTCCGGCGAGGAGGTCGCCGTCGGCAAGGTCGAGGGGTTCGTCCTCTTCACCGAGGACATCCCGGGCGGGCTCGAAACGGGCGACGTGATCCGCGCGAAGGTACTCTCGTTCAACGAGGGGCGCACCTCCGCCGACGCGACGTTCGTCGGGCGCGCGTAATCGGAGGCGCGGCGAGAGCGTGCCGTGGCTTCCCACCCCCGCCACGCGACCACGTCCGCCCCGAACCGGAGGTTCATACGTGATGCCGACGAAGTGGTGTCGCAATGGCTCAGGCCGGCACCCAGGACCTCACGGAGCGGTTCATTCAGTTCTATCGCAACTACTATCGGGAGGAGATCGGGCAGCTCGCGCAGCGGTACCCCAACGAGCAGCGCTCGCTGTACGTCTCCTACGACGACCTCTTCCAGTTCGACCGCGACCTCGCCGAGGACTTCCTGAACAAGCCGGAGCAGATGCGCGAGTACGCCGAGGAGGCGCTGCGGCTCTACGACCTCCCCGCCGACGTCAGCCTCGGCCGCGCGCACGTCCGCATCGAGGACCTCCCCGAGAGCGTCGATATCCGGGGAATTCGCGTTCACGACGACCACATCGGCAAGCTCGTCTCGATCCAGGGCATCGTCCGCAAGGCCACGGACGTCCGCCCCAAGGTGACCGAGGCCGCCTTCGAGTGCCAGCGCTGCGGCACCATGACGTACATCCCCCAGAGCGACGGCGGCTTCCAAGAGCCCCACGAGTGCCAGGGCTGCGAGCGGCAGGGCCCGTTCCGCGTCAACTTCGACCAGTCCGAGTTCGTCGACTCCCAGAAGCTCCGCATCCAGGAGTCGCCCGAGGGGCTCCGCGGCGGAGAGACCCCCCAGTCGCTCGACGTCGACATCGTCGACGACATCACCGGCGAGGTGAGCCCCGGCGACCACGTCACCTGCGTCGGCGTCCTCCACATCGAGCAGGTCGAGCAGGGCAACGAGAAGTCCGCCATCTTCGACCTGTACATGGATGGCGTCTCCATCGCCATCGAGGACGAGGAGTTCGAGGACATGGACATCACCGAGGCGGACAAACGCGACATCATCGAGCTCTCCGAGCGCGACGACATCTACGAGGCGATGGTCGGCTCCATCGCGCCCGCCATCTACGGCTACGAGGAGGAGAAGCTCGCGATGATCCTCCAGCTGTTCTCCGGCGTGACGAAGCACCTCCCCGACGGGTCGCGGATTCGGGGCGACCTCCACATGCTCCTGATCGGTGACCCGGGTACTGGTAAGTGTTTGAAATGTAACACAAAAGTGACACTTACAGACGGACGAGAGGTTCCGATAGGCGATCTCGTCGAGGAAAACCTCGATGATCCGAAACCGGTCGACGACGGCGTCTTCGACGAGGTCGATTTCGAGGTTCCATCGCTACAGTCGGACGGAACGATCGGATCCGCGCGAGCGACTAAAGTCTGGAAGCGCGAGGCTCCCGAAACGATGTATCGTATCGAGACTACCTCCGGCACGGAACTGGAGGTGACACCGTCGCATCCGCTTTTCGTCCAAGATGGTGCCAGACACGTTCCTCGGCGTGCGGATGAACTCAACGTCGGCGACTGTGTGGCCGTCGCACCGCGCGCTGCCACAGATGGTGGCGTCGCCGCGTCTGGTGGTCAGAACACCTCGGTCGTGGAAGAAGTTCGATTGGAGTCGATTGCGTCCATCAAGCAGGTCAAATCCGAGGATGACTGGGTCTACGACCTCGAAGTAGCGGAAACGCACAACTACGTCTCGAACGGGGTCGTCTCGCATAACTCCCAGATGATCTCGTACGTCGAGAACATCGCACCGCGGTCCGTCTACACGTCCGGGAAAGGCAGTTCTGCAGCCGGCCTTACTGCTGCAGCCGTAAGAGACGACTTCGGCGACGGGCAGCAGTGGTCGCTCGAAGCCGGCGCGCTCGTGCTCGCGGACAAGGGGATCGCAGCGGTCGACGAGCTCGACAAGATGGACTGCGTCACCGGCGACGCGCTGGTGACGCTCGCGGACGGCCGCGTCGAGCACATCGACGAACTAGCGCGTGAAGCGGCCGAGGACGGCGACGTCGAGGAGCTCTCGAACGGGCGCCGCGTCCGCGACGTCGACCTCGACGTCTGGTCGATGGACGAGGACGGGAACCTCGTCGAACGGCCGGTCTCCGCGGTCCACGAGTACGACGCGCCGTCGGAGCTGACCCGAGTGGCGACGGAGACCGGTGAGTCATTGACCGCGACCGCCGACCACCCGTTCTTCGTCCTCGACAACGGGGAGCGCGTCGAGCGCGAGGCGGCCGCGCTCGACGACGGCGACTGGGTGTACGTGCCCCGAGAGATTCCGACGAAGGCCGCCGACGGCGCCGGAGCGGCAGCAATGGCGGGCGGCGTCGGGAGCGTCGAACCGCTCGACGATGGATCCGTCGACGCTGACGGCGTTGACGCCGCGATGGCGAGCGTCCTCGGATACCTCTCGGGCGACGGCAACGTCTTCTACGACCGCGACGAGGGCGTCTACGGCGTCCGGTTCACCAACGCGGACGACGAACTCTTAGACGACTTCGAGCGCGCGGCGCGGGCGGCGTTCGACGCGGAGCCGGTTCGACCGCCGAGCGAGAAGGGTGACGACGGCGTCGAGACGGTTCGCATCACGGGGAAGGAACACGCCGACGCCGTCCTCGACGCGGGGATGAACCTCGGTCGGTACGACGAGAAGTGCTTCCCGACCCCCGTTTCGGCCGGGAGCCGCGCAGCGAAGGCCGCGTTCGTCCGCGCGCTCGCCGACAGCGAGGGACACGTCGACGAGTCGGCGGGCAACGTCCGGATAGCGTCGGCGAGCCGGGACCTGCTGGAGGGCACGCGGAGCCTGCTCTTAGGGTTCAGCGTGTCGAGCCAGCTCCAGCACCGCGAACGAGACGGCGGCCGCGACGTGTACTACCTCACGGTGACCGACGCCGACTCGCTCGCGGCGTTCCGGCGGTACGTCGGATTCACGGCCACGCGGAAGGCGGCGGCGCTCGACCGCGTCGTCGACGCCGCGGACGGCGACCGAACGATCCTCGACGTGGTCCCGGAGGTCGACGACGTGCTCGCGCGGTGTCGCGACTCACTCCGGCTCTACCAAAGCGAGTGCGGGCTCGACGCGGTCACGTATCACGACTTCGAGACCGGGGCCGCGAACATCTCGCTCCACCGCGCCCGCCAAGTGCTCGCGGCGTTCGAGAACAGACTGGAGACGGCCGCCGCCGACCGGGACGCGCTCGACGAGACGCCGACGTGGGAGACGCTCTCGGAGCTACGGCGCCGATACCACGTCTCGCAGTCCGAGTTGGCCGAGGGAACAACGCTGTCCCAACAGCAGATTTCCCGCGAGTGGGGCGAACGCGACGAGGTCCGTCGGGCGGTGACTGAGCGGCTCCGAGAGATCCTTACCGAAGTCGCGGAGACCGACCTCGACGACCTCCGCGAGTTCGTCCGCGGCGACGTGAAGTGGCGACGTGTGGAGTCGGTCGAAACCGTTCCGCCGGAGTCGACCGAACACCGTGGTGAGGTGCTGCGACAGCGCCTCGCCGACGTGATCGGCGGGTCGGTCGACACGGCGGAAGAGCGCGCTCGCGAACTGCTCGACCGCGGTCCGGTCGGCGAGACGCAAGCGGAGCTGTCGGCGGCGCTCGACGCGTATGAGATCAGTCAGGCGGACGTGGCGTCGAGACTGGACGTGAGTCAGGCGACCGTGTCGCGCTGGTTGTCCGGCGCCGTCGAAACGGACCGTCTCGGTGACCTGCGCGAGGCCGTCGCGGCTGAGGTCGACGCCGTGAAGACGGAACTGCGGTCGATACTGGCGCGGATCGAGGACGGACGGCGGCCGAAGGTGTACGACCTGACCGTCGAGGGGACGCACAACTTCGTCGCGAACGGGCTCGTCGTCCACAACTCCTCCGACCGCTCCGCGATGCACGAGGGCCTCGAACAACAGAAGATCTCCGTCTCGAAGGCAGGGATCAACGCGACGCTGAAGGCGCGGTGTTCCCTGCTCGGTGCCGCGAACCCCAAGTACGGTCGATTCGACCAGTACGAGCCGATCGGCGAGCAGATCGACTTAGAGCCGGCGCTCATCTCGCGGTTCGACCTGATCTTCACGGTGACGGACAGCCCGGACCCGGAGCACGACTCCCGGCTGGCGAAACACATCATCAAGACGAACTACGCCGGCGAGCTCAACACCCAGCGCGAGGAGCTGGCGAGCTCGGAGTTCACCTCCGAGCAGGTGGCGGAGGTGACCGAGGAGGTCGCGCCCGAGATCGACTCGGAGCTGCTGCGCAAGTACATCGCCCACGCGAAGCGGTCCTGCTTCCCGACGATGACGGACGAGGCGAAGGAGCTCATCGAGGAGTTCTACGTCGACCTGCGCTCGAAGGGCGCGGACGAGGACGCGCCGGTGCCGGTGACGGCGCGGAAGCTGGAGGCGATGGTGCGCCTCTCGGAGGCGAGCGCGCGGGTGCGCCTCTCGGACACCGTCGAGCGCGAGGACGCCGACCGCGCGACCGACATCGTCGAGTCGTGTCTCAAGGACATCGGCGTCGACCCGGAGACGGGGCAGTTCGACGCCGACGTGGTCGAGACGGGCACCTCGAAGAGCCAGCGCGACCGCATCAAGAACATCAAGGCGCTGATCGCCGACATCGAGGAGGAGTACGAGGAGGGCGCGCCCGTCGACGAGGTAATCGATCGCGCCGGCGAGATCGGGATGGATCCGGGGAAGGCCGAACAGGAGATCGAGAAGCTCCGGACGAAAGGCGAGGTGTACGAGCCCAAGCAGGGCCACCTCAGGACGACGTAGATGGACCGCATCTCCGCGATACGGAACGTCGAGGACGCGCTCCGTGAGTTCGAGAACGGCGACGCCGACCTCGCGGCCACGGAGCGGCGCGTCGCGGCCGTGCTCCGGACGTACGCCACCGAGTTCGACGGCGACGGTGACGTGTTCCGCGCGGTCGGCGACGACCCGGTCGACGGCACCGTGGTCGTCGCGCCCTCCGAGCCGGCCGCGCGCGAGCGCGCCCTCGCGGCTAGCGGGATCGGCGGCGAGAGCGACGAAGACGGCGACGCCCGGATCGACGGCGACGCCGACCGGCCGGATTTCGACGTCGAGCGGTTCTGAGGACCCGACTTCGGAGCCAGGGATCCGCGTGTCGGGTCGGCGTCGCTGAAGGCGGCTGAAACGTTCCGGTCCGGAACGGCTAAATTGGAAAACCGACCACCGGCGGGCGTGCTGCTGGTCGTGACGTATTCGGCGGCCGCCCGAACCGGTCTCCGGAACCTGTGTCGCCGCCACGAGTCGGTCGTCTCCCGGCGGTTCGGCCGCGCCGCGCTGTTCGACGAGACGGTGTACGCCGCCTTCCTCGCGCTGCGGCTGCGGGAGTCGTACGGCGGCGACGTCCAGATAGAGCGCACCGAGCCGTTCAACGAGTTCGTCGCCGTCGACGAGCCGGTCCGAGAGGCCGCCGCGGCCTACGCGGACCGGTCCGCGAAGTCGACGCCGTACGCCGCCTTCGCGGCGGGAACGGAGCATCCGGACCCGGACGAAATGCGCGAGCGAGAGCTGTGACCGGGGCGAGGTCGACGGCGTCGGGATCGGACAACGAGGAGGACGAAGACGAGAGGGAAGACGAGACCACCGCCGTCGAGGAGCCGCCGGAACCGAGCGCGGTGCTCGGGCGGCTCCCCACCGAGGCGGGACTCCGGCGGCAGCTCGCGGCGGCCGCGCGCTCGCGGGGCCGGACCGCGTCGGTCGCGGCGGAGATCGACGGGATCGAGGCGGAGCTCGCGGCGATCGAGATCGACCCGGTCGACCTGACGGCGGCGCGGCGACGGGTCGCCGAGACTACGGGGGAGACCGAGCGGCTGAAAGAACGGGTCGCGGCGCTGCGCGGCGACGCCCGGGCGCGACGCGCGGTCGACGCCGAGGCGGACGAGACGCTCAACGATCTGGAGGCGGCGGCCGCGGAGCTGTCGGCCGCGCAGACGGAGGCGATCGCCGCCGAGCAGGCGCTCGAACGGGCGCGGGCCGAGGCGGCCCGGAACCGCGACGAGCGGCGACGGCGGCTGCGGCTCCGCGACCGGCTCCGAAACCGGCGGCGGACCGCCCGCCGCGAACTCGGCGAGGCGGTCCATCCGGCGTTCCGGCGCGCGCTCGCGGTCGTCCCGGGCGGCGATCCGGACGCGGCCGGCGCGGCGCCGGGCGACTACGACGGAGACCCGGTCGCGGCGTCGCTCGCGGCGGTCAGGGTCGCGGCGCTCGACGGCGCTGTCGAACTGCGCGGCGACGCGGCCCGAGCGGTCGCGGCGTCCGAGCGGAGCGCGCGGTCGCTGCTCCGAGCGAGGGACGTTCACCTCCGAGGCGCGTCCGACGGGCGGTGAGTCCGACGGCGGCGGCGCGCGGCGGGTCCGTCCCGAGACTTAAATACGATTCCGCGGCACTCGGCGCATGAAACTCGACTGGTCCGTCGACCGCGAGGGGGACGCGTCGCTCGTCGGCGTCCGGGTGCGCAACGACGGAGCGGTCCCGCAGCGCGTCCGAATCGAGAGCCGGCTGGACGGCCCCGTCCTCCCGCCGCGGCGCGGCGGCGTCCCCGAATCCGGGTGGGACGAAGACGGCGTGATCGCGGAGATCGATCCGGGCGACCGCGCGGCGTTCGGGTTCGCTGCGCTCGCCGATCCCGTCGAGCCGCCGGTCGAAATCGCGAACGTCGAGCCCGCGGACGCGGACGACGGTCGTACGGCGGCCGAGGGCGAGTCCGACCTCGCGCGGGCGGCGGTGCGCGACCTCGAATCACATCGCCCCCCGCGGCGCGCGGTCGCCGGGGCGGAAGCGGGTGACGCCGTCAACGAGGTGGACGGTGACTCGGTAATTGGCGACGGCGAGGAGGGCGACGGCGAAGAGGGCGACGGCGTCGACGGGGGAGCGAGGGACGGCAACGCGGACCAGTCGGCGGTCGCCGATCCGACGCCGAGCGCGGCGGACCCCGACGAGATCGACGCGTGGTTCGCGGCCGTCGAGGCGCGGATCGAGCGGGCGGAGCGACTCGACGACGCCGACCTCGCGACGGCGACGGCGGTCGTCGAGGAGGCCGGCGGCCTCGACGCGGTGGAGGGACTCGACGAGTGCGTCGCGGCCGACGCCGAGCGCCTGAAGGCGGTCCGCGACCGCGCCGCGGCGCTGGCAGAGCGCGCCGAGGAGAGCGAGGTCCCGACCGAGGCGCTGGAGGGACTGGCGTGATCCTCGCGGTCGCGGGCGGGAAGGGGGGCGTCGGGAAGACGACGCTCGCGTACAACGTCGCCGCCGCGCTCGGCGGGGTCGTCGTCGACGCCGACCTCGGGATGGCCGACCTGCCGGACGGCCGCGGTCCAGATCTTCACGACGTGCTCGCCGGCGCGGCGGACCCGACAGAGACGGTCCGGTCGGGGCCGGTCGACGTCGTCCCGTGCGGGCGGACGCTGGCCGGCGCGCGGGCGGCCGACCTGACGCGGTTGGCGGGGGCGGTCGCCGCGGTCGAGCGCGAGTTCGGGACCGTCGTCCTCGACTGTCCCGCGGGGCGCCGCGCCGACGCCGGCGTGCCGCTCGCGGTCGCGGACGCCTGCCTCCTCGTCGTCTCGCCCCGGGCGTTCGCGCTGGCCGACGCGATCCGCACCCGGGAGCTCGCTCGCGAGCTCGACGCCGGACTGGTCGGCTGCGCGGTCAACCGCGTGACGGAGGAGCCGCCGGTCGGACCGATCGGCGACGCGCTCGGCGCGCCGATCGAGGTGGTCCCGGCCGATCCCCGCGTCGGGCGGTCCGTGGCGACGGAGCGCCCGATCGTGAGCGCCGCACCCGACAGCGAGGCCGCGGCGGCGGTTCGGGCGCTCGCGCGGCGCGTTCCGGAGTGAGGAGCGAGACGGGTGAGGTGTGCGAGACGAGAAGAGCGGAAACGCGTCGCGACACCGCGCCTTTTTACTCCGGTCGTCCCGTCGGCGAGAGCGATGATCAGGGTCGCGCTCGTCGTCGGCGTCGGCGTCCTCGCCGCGCTCGCGGTCTCGGTGGGACCGCTGTACGCGGCCGACCGCTACCGGGAGTTACGGGAGCCGACGGACGCGGAGCGGGCACAGATCGCGGCGCTGGCCGACCCCGGCGGACTTGACCTCGACCGGGTCGCGATCGAGTCCGTCGACGGGGAGGGTGACGACCGCGGGGACGACCACGGCGGCGACGGCGACGAGGGCGGAGGATCCGCGGCCGCCGGCCCCGCAGAGGTCTCGGTCCGGGGGCCGCCCGGCCGTCGGGTGCTGTTCCTCACGGCGGACGTGTTGACCGACCTCGACGAGGACGTGGCGGTCGGGCTGCTCGCGGCGGAGGCGGGGCGGGCGGCGACGTACTACGCCGAGTTCCGCGCCGTCGCAGTCGGGGCCGTGCTGGCGACGTTGGCAGCGGTCGTCACGGCGCTCGTCCCGTTCGAGTCCGGCTTCGCCGCCCTCGTCGCCGTGGGGGTCGCCTCCTTCTGGGCCGGCCGACGGGTCCAGTACGCGGCTGACGCCCGCGCCGCGGACGCGGTGGGCGCTGAGCGGGTCGCGGACGCGTTCGAACGGGTCGCGGAGCGCCGCGGGGTCGAGCCGGAGACCGGCGACTGGTCGACGTGGTTCGAGGTCCAGCCGCCGCTCGGGGACCGGATCGCGCGGCTCCGCGAGCGGGCGGGCGGCGAGAAGTAGACGCGTCGCCGATCGGTTCAGTTGCCGTCTCGACGGGCGACCGCGGTGTCGGGGCCGACGCGGACGTCGTAGCCCGCGACCGTGAGCGAGACGTCGACGTCGCTGTCGGACCGACCGGCGACGAGCGCGTTCAGCGCGTCCGGGTCGACGTGGTCGTACAGCACCACGCCCGCCTCGGGGAGGTCGGTCGGGTCGACGCCGGCGAGTTCGGCGATCGCCTCGACGACGGCGAGGCTGGGCGCGGGGCCGTCGCCGCCGTGGCGGACGCGGGTCGTCTCCGGGGCAGAACCGGAATCGCTCGATCCGGCCGTTGCGCTGCTCATAGCTCCCCTACACCGATACAGTATATAACTCATTCGTTCAATTTATCAGAAACGATTCTCTTCCGGCGTCCCGGTCCCGGAACCGTTACCAACCAGCCGCACGCGTGTAGAGACAACTCGAATGCGACTCCCGGAACGACAGCTCGCGGTCCTCGAGGCCGCGAGCGCGACGGACGAACGAACGGTGGCGGAGATAGCTGCGGAGACGGACCTGAAGCCGGAGACGGTCGCCGGCGCGGCGTTCGACCTGGCCGACGAGGGGCTCGTCGAGGTCGGGTCGGCGACCGACGAGACGCTCGAACTCACCGACGAGGGACGGACCTACGTCGACGCGGGGCTCCCCGAGACGCGGCTCTACCGGGCCGGGCTCGACGCGGGCGCCGACGCCGAGCCGGCCTCGATGGGCGAAGTCATCGGCGGAGCGGGCCTGGAGGGCCCCGAAGTCGACATCGCCTTGGCGAACTTCGCACGGAAGGGGTTCGGGAGCGTCGACGGCGGCGAGCTCTCGGTCGACCCGGACGCCGACCCGGACGCCGACCCCGAGGCGACGGCGCTCGACGCGCTCGCGGACGCCGACAGCGAGGGGGCCGACACCGACGCCCTCGGCGTCGACGAGGCGGTGATCGACCAGCTGGACTCGCGCGGGTTAGTGGCGGTCGGCGAGTCGGTCACGCGGACGGTGACGCTGACCGACGACGGCGTCGACGCGCTGATGACCGGCGTGGAGGGGACCGAGACGGTCGGGGCGCTCACGCCCGAGCTCCTCGCCAGCGGCGAGTGGCGCGACGCCGAGTTCGCCGAGTACAACGTCGAGGCCGACGCGGAGACGGCTCGCGGCGGCCGGAAACACGTCCTCCGCCGGACCGCCGACCGCGTGAAGGACGTGCTGGTCGGCATGGGCTTTCAGGAGATGGAGGGGCCCCACGCGGACGCCGACTTCTGGATCAACGACTGCCTGTTCATGCCTCAGGACCACCCGGCGCGGACCCACTGGGACCGGTTCGCGCTCGACGTGGACCCGATGGAGGGAATTCCCGACGAGCTGATGGCCCGCGTCGAGGCCGCCCACCGCGACGGCTGGGGGCTCGACGGCGACGGCTACCACTCGCCGTGGTCGGCCGACTTCGCCCGCGAGGTCGCCTTACGCGGCCACACCACCTCGCTGTCGATGCGCTACCTCTCCGGGATCGCGGGCGCGGAGCTGGAGCCGCCGCAGCGCTACTTCTCGGTCGAGAAGGTGTACCGCAACGACACGCTCGACCCGACGCACCTGCTGGAGTTCTTCCAGATCGAGGGGTGGGTGATGGCGGAGGACCTCTCGGTGCGCGACCTGATGGGCACCTTCGAGGAGTTCTACCGGCAGTTCGGGATCACGGACATCCGGTTCAAGCCGCACTACAACCCCTACACCGAGCCCTCCTTCGAGCTGTTCGGTGAGCACCCCGAGACGGGCGAGGAGATCGAGATCGGTAACTCCGGCGTCTTCCGCGAGGAGGTCACCGGCCCGCTCGGCGTCGACTGCGACGTGATGGCGTGGGGGCTCGCCTTGGAGCGACTGGCGATGCTCACGACCGGGGCGGAGGACATCCGCGACCTCCACGGGACCCTCGCCGACATCGACTTCCTGCGGAACGCGGAGGTGAGCTACTGATGCCCGTCGTCGACATCGACACCGACGAGCTGCGCGGATTGACGGGTCGCACCGACACGAGCGACGAGGAGTTCAAGGAGGACCTGTTCGGGCTCGGCTTGGAGTTCGAGGGCGAGACCGACGACGGGCTCCTCCAGTTCGAGTTCGCGCCCGACCGGCTCGACCGGCTCTCCGTCGAGGGGGTCGCGCGCTCGCTCCGCTACCACTACGGCGACGACCGCGGCGTCTACGTCCCCGACACGAACGACCCCGAGTGGACGATCGAGGTCGACGAGTCGGTGCCCGACGAGCGGCCGTACGTCACCGGCGCCGTGGTCCGCGGCCTCGACCTCGACGAGGGCGCACTCGACTCGCTGATCCAGCTCCAAGAGAAGCTCCACGCGACGATGGGCCGCGGCCGCGCGAAGGGCGCCATCGGCATCCACGACCTCGCGATGGTGAAGGGCGCGCCCCTCCAGGAGGGCTCGGAGCCGTCGATCGCCTACCGCGGCGTCGACCCCGACGGCGATACCTTCGTTCCGCTCGACGCGAACGACGAGCTGACCCCGAACGAGGTCTTGGCGGAACACGACACGGGGACGACCTACGCCGACCTCGTCGAAGGGCTCGACCGCTACCCGGCGATCTACGACGAGCTCGGGCTGTTCTCGTTCCCGCCCGTCATCAACGGGAAGCGCACCGAGGTGACGACCGGCTCCCGCGAGCTGTTCGTCGAGCTCACCGGCACCGACCAGTGGACGATCGACCGGATGTGTACGATTATCTGTTACGCGCTGTCGGCCCGCGGCGCGACGATCGAGGAGGTCGAGGTGAACTACGCCGACGGCGCGACCCACCCGAGCGAGTACGGCCGCGAGCTCGTCCGCCCGAACCTCGACGTCGACGAGAAGACGGTTTCGCACGACCGGATCGAGACGCTGCTCGGCGTCGAGTTCGAGCCGGAGGAGGTCGTCGACTGCTTCGAGCGCGCCGGCCTCGACGCCTCCTACACCCTCGACGAGGACGTGTCTTACGAGGTGGAGATTCCGCCGTACCGCGTCGACGTACTCCATCCGCTCGACCTCGTCGACGACGTGGGGCGCGCGTACGGCTTCGACAACTTGGAGCCGCGCTACCCCGACGTGGGCACCGTCGGCGGGCGCCACGAGCGCTCGCGGTTAGAGGACGCGGTCCGGACGAGCCTCGTCGGCCTCGGCTTCGAGGACCTCCTGAACTTCCACATGACGAGCGGGACGGAGAACTACGACCGGATGAACGTCGAGCCGGGCACTGGCGGCGCCGCGGTCGCCGGGGCGGACGAACCGAACGCGAGCGCCGGCGTCTTCGGCGGCGGCGACCCCGTGGAGATCACGGAGCCGTACAGCGAGGAGTACACCCAGCTCCGCACCTGGGCGCTCCCGTCGCTCGTGATGTTGTTAGAGCGGAACACCCACAACGCCTACCCGCAGGACGTCGCCGAGGTCGGCTTCGTCGCCGAGCGCGACGACGACGAGGACGCGAACGTCGCCGAGTCCCGCCACGTCGCCGGGGCGGTCGCCCGTCGCGACGCCTCTTACGAGGCCGCGAAGGGGCGCCTCCAGGCGCTCTGTGACGACTTCGACGCCGAGCTGGTGACCCCGCGGACCGAACACCCCTCGTTCATCGAGGGCCGCGCCGCCGCCGTCGAGGTCGACGGCGAGCGCGTCGGCGTGATCGGCGAGCTCCACCCCGCGGTGCTCGTCGAACACGACCTGGAGGTGCCGGTCGCGGCCTTCGAGTTCGAGCTCGACGCGCTGCGATAGGCGGCCGCGCTCGGAGAAACCGAGCTGAATCTCCGTTCCGTCGGTTTTCTACCGAATTATCACGGATGCGACCGCGAGCAGAAGACATATATCCGTCTTGGCGTAGTTCCCGGCCATGAACTGCGAGAGGTGTGGTATCGACGCCTCGCTCACGCATCGAGACGTCGACGGGTTCGCGTACTACCTCTGTGAGGCCTGTATCAGCGGGTGGGACGCGGTTCGGTCCCCGTCTCCCGACTCCGCCGACGAGACTCGGTCGCCAGCGCGGTAGGGGCGTCGCGCACGGCGGCGGCACCGAGTCGGACCGCCGAACGAGTCACTCCCGCGCGGCGGAGACGGACTCGACGACCGCGCGCGCGTTCGCCCGGATCGCGTCGAAGTCACCGGCGGCGACCGCCTCGTCGTCGACGATCGAACTGCCGACCCCGACCGCGACCGCGCCCGCCCGGACGTACTCGCCCGCGTTGTCCGCGCCGACGCCGCCGGTCGGCACGAGCGGAATCTGCGGGAGCGGGCCGCCGATCGCCGCGACGTGGTCCGGTCCGCCGGTCTTCGCGGGGAACACCTTCACCGCGTCGGCGCCGGCCTCGTAGGCCTCGATCGCCTCGGTCGGCGTGTACGCGCCGACGACGACGGGCGTCCCGTAGCGGTTCGCCGTCCGGATCACGTCGGGGTTCACCGTCGGCGTCACGAGGAACTCCGCGCCGGCGAGCTGCGCCGCGCGCGCGGTCTCCGCGTCGAGGACGGTGCCGGCGCCGACTACGGCGTCGTCGGTGCGCTCGGCTATCGCCTCGATGGAGGCCATCGCGTTCGGCGTGTCCGCCGTCACCTCCAGCGCCGTCACGCCGGCGTCGACGACGGCGTCCGCGACCGCCACGGCGTCGTCCCGTTCGACGCCGCGGAGGATCGCGATCACGCCGCCCTCCGTGATCCGGTCGAGTCGGTCGGTTCGCATGCGTGGTACCTGCCCGCGGGGGGTCTTAAATCGGCCGTGTGGGGGTCGGGCGCGGACGACCGCACCCGCCCGCTATTTAACGGACGGACGGGCAAGTACGACCGTGGCGACGGACCGGTCCGGGTCGGACGCCGGCGGCGACTACGGACGCCCGCCGCGACGGACGAAGCCCGAGTCCCGCGACCGGCGGACCGGTTCGGAGTTACCCCAACACACCATGCACATCACCGACTACGAGCTGTTCGAAGTGCCGCCCCGCTGGCTGTTCCTGAAGCTCACGACGAGCGACGGGAGGGTCGGCTGGGGGGAGCCCGTCGTGGAGGGCCGCGCCAAGACGGTCGCCGCGGCGGTGGAGGAGCTGCTCGACAACTACCTGCTCGGCGAGGACCCGACGCGGATCGAGGACCACTGGCAGACGATGTACCGCGGCGGCTTCTACCGCGGCGGGCCGGTCCTGATGAGCGCCATCGCCGGGATCGACCAAGCGCTGTGGGACCTCAAGGGGAAGCGGCTCGGCGCTCCCGTCCACGAGCTGCTCGGCGGCCGCGCGCGCGACCGGGTCCGCGTCTATCAGTGGATCGGCGGGGACCGCCCGGCGGACGTCGGCGAGGCCGCCCGCGAGAAGGTCGACGCGGGCTTCTCGGCGCTGAAGATGAACGCGACCCCGGAGCTGGAGTCGATCGACGCGCCGGCGGCGGTGGACGCCGCGGCCGACCGGATCGCGGCCGTCCGGGAGGCGGTCGGCGACGAGGTCGACATCGGGGTCGACTTCCACGGGCGCGTGGCGAAGCCGATGGCCCGCCGGCTCGCGGCGGCGCTGGAGCCGTACGACCCGATGTTCATCGAGGAGCCGGTGTTACCCGAGAACAACGACGCGCTCTCGGCGATCCGGGCGTCGACGACGATCCCGATCGCGACCGGCGAGCGGATGTACTCGCGGTGGGACTTCAAGGAGGTGCTGGAGGCGGACGCGGTGGACCTGATCCAGCCGGACGTCTCCCACGCCGGCGGGATCACCGAGCTGAAGAAGATCGCGTCGATGGCCGAGGCGTACGACGTGTCGGTCGCCCCGCACTGTCCGCTCGGGCCGATCGCGCTCGCCTCCTGTATCCAGGTCGACGCCTGTACGCCGAACGCGCTCATTCAGGAGCAGTCCCTCGACATCCACTACAACGAGACGAGCGACGTGCTGGACTACCTCGCCGACCCGTCGGTGTTCGAGTATCACGACGGGTTCGTCGAGGTTCCCGACGGCGACGGCCTGGGGATCGAGATGGACGAGGCACACGTCCGCGAGCAGGCCGAGAAAGACGTCGACTGGCACAACCCCGTCTGGCGCCACGACGACGGCTCCGTCGCGGAGTGGTGATCCCGATGGCGACCGAATTCCGACGACTGCGGAGGAACCGATGACCCGCCGTCCCGAGTCGCCGACCGAGGGGGCGGTCCCCGGACGGTTCGCCGGCGAGACCGCGATCGTCACGGGGTCGACGCGCGGGATCGGCGCCGGGATCGCGGAGCGGCTCGCCGCCGAGGGGGCGAACGTCGTCGTCAGCGGGCGCTCCGAGGAGGCGGGGGAGGCCGTCGCCGAGCGGATCGCGGATCGGAACGGCGGCGAGTCGGGCGACGACCCGGAGACCGGAGACGCGACGTTCGTCCGCGCCGACATGCGCGACCCGGACGACGTTGCCGCGCTCGCGGAGGCGGCCGCCGAGCGCTACGGCTCGGTCGACGTGCTGGTGAACAACGCCGGGGTCCAGACGGAGACGGCCGCCGACGAGGCGACGCTCGACGACTGGGCGTTCGTCGTCGAGACGGACTTCCGGGCGTACTGGCTCGCCGCGCGGGCGGCCCTCGAACACATGGACCGCGGCGCGATCGTGAACGTCTCCTCGAACCACGCGTACGCGACGATGCCGGCGCACTTCCCGTACAACGCCGTGAAGGCGGGGATCAACGGGATGACGCGGTCGCTCGCGGTCGACTTCGGTCCCCGCGTCCGGGTGAACACGGTCGTCCCGGGGTGGGTGGAGATCGAGCGGACGCGCGAGGAGCTGCCGGAGGGGCGGTTCGAGGAGGTCGAGTCGATCCACCCGACCGGGCGGATCGGCACGCCCGCGGACGTCGCCGGCGCCGTCTCCTTCCTCGCGAGCGAGGACGCCGCCTTCGTCACGGGCGCCGCGCTGCTCGTCGACGGCGGCCGCGGCGCGGTGATGCAGGACGACACGCTCCCGGACTACCGGGCTCGGGAGGACGCGAAGTAGCCGGGCGCAGTGCGGAGCGAGCGCGGTGCGGAGCGGGCGGGCCCCGCGAGGCGGGGGACGCGCGAGTCCCCGTTCTCGCCGGCCGACGGCGATCACCGTTTCTTATAAGCAACCGAGGCCAGCAACGAGTATGAACTCGTTCGAGGCCCGCAGCGCGGGGTGGCGCCGGTGACCGACCTCGTCACGTTCGGCGAGACGATGCTCCGGCTGTCGCCGCCGCGCGGCGAGCGGCTGGAGACGACGCGCGACCTGCGCGTCCAGGCCGGCGGCGCGGAGAGCAACGTCGCGGTCGGGGCCGCGCGGCTCGGCGCCGACGCCCGCTGGCTCTCGAAGCTCCCCGACTCGCCGCTCGGCCGGCGGATCGTGACCGAACTGCGGAGCCACGGCGTCCGCCCGGGCGTCGCGTGGGCGGACGCGGACGAAAGTCGGGTAGGGACCTACTACCTCGAACACGGCGGCGAGCCGCGGGGGACGAACGTGATCTACGACCGCGCCGACGCGGCGATCACGACCGTCGAGCCCGACGAGCTGCCGACGGACGCGGTCGCCGAGGCGGAGTGGTTCCACACGACGGGGATCACGCCCGCCCTCTCGGAGGCGACCGCGGCGACGACGACCGCGCTGTTGCGAACCGCCGGCGAGGCGGGGACCACGCGCTCGTTCGACCTGAACTACCGGGCGAAGCTCTGGGACCCGGAGACGGCGCGGGCGGCCTACGAGGACCTGTTCGAGCACGTCGACACCCTGTTCGTCCCGCGGCGGGACGCCCGCGAGGTCCTCGACCGCGAGGGCGGCGCCGTCGAGATCGCGCACGGGCTCGCCACGGAGTTCGGCTTCGACACGGTCGTCGTCACCCGCGGGCTGGAGGGGGCGGTCGCGCTCCACGACGGCTCGGTGTACGAGCAGGACGTGTACGAGGCGGAGACGTTCGACGCGATCGGCACCGGCGACGCGTTCGTCGCCGGCTACGTCGCGGAGCGGCTGCGCGGCGGGGACCTCCCCGCGGCGCTCCGGTGGGGGTCTGCGACCGCGGCGCTGAAACGCACCACCGACGGCGACCTCGCGGTGACGAACCGGGCGGAGGTCCGCGACGTCATCGACGGCGAGGGCGGGATCGACCGGTGAGCCGGGCAACAGTACTCGGACCGTATTGACGGGAGTCTGGAGTACGTTCTTCGGTGGCCGCGTTCAGAGGTCGACCGGGCCGCCGTCGGCGGCGCTCGCGGCGAGCGCGTCGATGACCTCCATGTTCGCTATCGCCTCCGCCCCATCCGTCAGGGGGGCGGTCCCGTCGGCGACGCGCTCGGCGAAGTGGTCGACCTGGAGCCGGTACTGGTCGACCGCGGGGAACGTCTCGACGCCGTGCCGGCCGTCGATCTCGTACTCCAGCTCGACGGGCTCGTCGGTCGGGGCGTCGAACGCGCGCTCGACTTCGACCCAGCCGTCGGGCGCGTCGACGCGGTACCGCTGGACCAGTTGGGTGTCGAAACCGGACGCGACCCGCGCCGAGCGGCCGTCGTCGTACGCGAGCACGCCCGCGAACTCCGTGTCGACGCCGGCGTCCCGGGTGTCGCCGGCGTGGGCGTACGCGCGGGCCGGCTCCCCGAGAATCGTCCGAGCGAGCGAGACGGGGTAGCAGCCGACGTCCATCAGCGACCCGCCCGCGAGGTCGGGGTCGAGCCGCACGTCGTTCGGGCGGTCGTACAGCGGGAACCGGAAGGTGGCCGTCACCGTGCGGATGTCGTCGAGCTCGTCGGCCGCGAGCGCGACGGCGCGCTCGGTGCGCGGATGGTACCGGTACATGAACGCCTCCATCAGCGTGACGCCCCGTTCCTCGCAGTGGTCGACCACCGCCCGCGCCTCGTCGGCGTCGGCGGCCAGCGGCTTCTCGCAGAGGACGTCCAGGCCGGCGTCCGCGGCGCGTTTCGTCCACTCGGCGTGGCTTCCGTTCGGGAGCGGAACGTACACCGCGTCGAGCGCGTCGTCGTCGAGCAGCGCCTCGTAGGAGCCGTAGCTTCGGGGGATCGAGTTCTCGGCGGCGAACCGCTCCGCGCGGGCGGCGTCGCGGGACGCCACCGCGCCGACGGTGTGATCGCTGGCGGCGATCGCCGGGATCACCGCTTTCCGGGCGATCGACGCGGTGCCGAGGACGCCGAATTCGAGGCTCGTCGAGCCGTTCGATGAAGCTGGCATGAGCGGGGGGACGCGCCCGCCGGGCAAGTCGGTTTGGGTCGGCGGGCTCGACGGCGGCCGCTATCGGTTCGTCGCTACCGGTCGACGGCCAACTCCCGGATGCGGTCCGTCCCCGCGGCGACGTGGCCGCCGTGGAAGCAGAACGTCTCCGTCACGGCCAGATCGGCGAGCGTCTCGACGCTCTCCCACGCGGTTTCGAGGTCTTGGGTCACCTCGGGGCGGGGCCCGACGAGCGCGCCGTCGACGACGTTGAGCGCGTCGGCGCTGACGAGGAGCTCCGCGTCGGGGAAGTGCGCCGACACGTGGCCCGGACTGTGGCCGGGCGTCGCAATGATCTCCATCGGCCCCGCGGCGGTCGCGAACGTCTCGCCCCCCGTCAGGCGGACGTCGACCGTCGTCGGGTCGATCGACAGCGGTCGCTCCGCGGTGGATTTGACGAGCTCCTCGTCGCCCTCCAGGTACGGCGCCTCCGTCTCGTGGGCGAAGACGACGGCGTCGGTCCGGTCGACGACGGTCGCCAGACAGCCGGCGTGGTCCGGATCCTGATGGGTGACGAGGATCCCCCAGGTGTCGGCGAGGGCCAGTCCCTCGTCGTCGAGCGCGGCCTCGAGGACGTCCGCGGTGTCGGGGAGGCCGACGTCGATCAGGAGGAGTCCCCGCGGCGTCTCGACGGCGGTCGCGTTGAACGTCGCCTCGCGGTCGTCCATCGATACCCGTAACGGGAGCCCGTGTACGCCCGGCGTCAGTTCCATACGAACGACACGCCGGCGAGCGCCTTGAAACGGACGGGGTCGGCCGAGGTTCCCCGCGGTAGTCGACCTGGACACGTTCCCGGGAAAACCTACCCGGAGCGCCCGTCGCCGCGACGTCCGGTAGCTCCCGTTCGAACGGTTCGCGGCGACGGCGACCGGCGACACTGGTTTGCCCGCTGAGCGTCTACCCCGAGTAATGGCACAACGGTCCCTGCTCGTTCGGGCGCTGTGGTTCCTGTTCGTCGGCTGGTGGGCGACGCCGATCGTCGTCAACGTCGCGTGGCTGCTCAACGTCACCGTCGTTCTGCTCCCCGTCGGGATCAAGCTGATCAACCTCGTGCCGACGGTGCTCACGCTCGCGGAGCCGCGGTCGCTGTCGGACCCCGACTCGGCCCGGGGGCAGCGGTCGCTCGTCGTTCGAGCGGTCTACTTCGTCCTCGTCGGGTGGTGGCTGAGCCTGCTGTGGGCGAACGTGGCGTCCGCGCTCGCGATCACGGTCGTGGGGCTACCGATCGCGATCTGGATGCTCAACCGGCTCCCGTACGTCACGTCGCTGTTCCGGTTCCACGGGTAGTCCCGCCGGGCACGCGGGGCGGACGGTTCGAACTCAGTTGACTTCGAGAATTTCGACGTCGAACGTCAGCGTCTCACCGGCGAGCGGCGGGTTGAAGTCCGCCCGAACGGTGTCGTCGTCGACGTGGACGACTTCGCCCTGACTACCGTCTTGGGCCTCGAGGTACGCGCCCTCCTCGGGCAGCTGGCCGCCGAGCAGCTCCCGGAGCTCGTCGGTGTCGAACTCCTCGACGTTCTCGTCGCTGGGCTGTCCGTAGGCCTGCTCCGGCGGAATCGTCAGCGTGTCCGTCTCGCCGGCTTCCAACCCGATGAGTCCCTCCTCCATCCCCTCGATGACCTGTCCGGCGCCGACCTCGACCGTCAGCGGCGCGTACTCGCGGTCGGGCTGGGCCTCGGCGAGGCCCGCCTCCTCGGCGACCGATTCCTGGGACGTGTCGAAGACGGTGCCGTCGTCGAGTCGGCCGGTGTACTCGAGCGTCACGGAGTCGCCAGTAGTTATCGACATACGGACACGAGGAGTGCCACACGGAAAGCCTGTGTCATCTGCGGACATCGGCCGCGCCGTGAGAACCGACGGCCGACGGCGTCACCCGGACGCCGGGAGCTCCTCGACCACCGCGACGTCGTGTCCGGCGGCGTAGCCGTTCAGCTTGGCGGCGATGGGTGACTCCCGCACCGCCTCGTCGTCGTATCCCGCCGCGTCGAACGCGTCCATGAGCGAGGAGACGGACCGGAGCTTGTACTTCTGGTGATGACATCCTTCCACGGCTGAAGCCGTGGGATTCCTCTCGTGGGATAGTGGCTATGCCGTCTCCCCAGAGGCAAGGTTCCCGTGACTGTCGACGGTACTCCGGTCTGTGCGCGCTTCTTTGGGACTGTCGTGAGGGTGTGGTTGCCCCGACCAGTCGTGGTCGTCCCACTCGAATCGCACGGGCCGTGCCATCGGCCTGACCTCTTGCTCTGTCTGCCGCTCGAGGAACGTTTTCGACGCCGTGAGATCCGCGTGTCCTTCGAACCCGCACGGACACGTCAGCGTCTCCTGATGCCGCGTGGTTCGATCTGTCGACCCGCACTGCGGGCACTCCTGACTCGTCCACGCTTCCGACCGCACCTCAACCGAGATACCGTACTCTTCGGCGGTACAGACCAGTCGGTCCACGAATTTCCGGAACGCCCAGAAATTGTGTGTCTTGGCGTTTGCCTCAACGGACCAGTGCGTCTCTAACACGCCCGTCAGGTCACCGATATACACCGTGTCGACACCCTCGGCGTACAGCCGTTCGATCACGTCACGACACAGCGCTGCTTGCGCGTGATCGCGGCGCCGAGTACGCTTGCGATACAGCCGCCGGATGCGCTCGCTGCTGTGTCGACCCGCTTCGAGTTTGGCCTGTAACCGGGCAATCTCTTGTGTCGTCTCGCGGAAGCGGGCGAACAGGTCGCGTCCCTCGTATAGATACTGTTCGCCGGTCGTCGTGGTACAAGCAACCAGATTGTTCGCACCGATATCCAGAGCGGCCGTTTCTGCGGCCAGTGGAGTTGCCCGTGTCTCGTCAGAAACAGTCACGGGCTGCGAAGCTCGGAAGGTGCCGTCGGTCTCGTCGTACCACAGGTCTAGTCGGCCCTGTTTTTCGTAGTCGGGCCAGTTCGGCTCGCCGGCGACTTCGAGTCGGAGACGTCCAGTGTGGTCGTATCTGTCTTTCAATTCACTCCCGACCAGTATCTCGAGCCGGGAGCGGTCACCCCATTCGATGGTATATGATGTGTTGCGAATAACGGTCTTGAGCTGACGCCCCTCGGCCTCATTGCCACGGAAGCCCGGCGGTTCAGGGTGATCCGTGACGGACGTGTTCGAGGCGTCGTGATACTGCTCTTTCAGCCGGAAGAACGCTCGCCACGCCTCGCTGTTCTTCCGGATTACCTGTTGGGCGGTGGATGCGCCGAGAACGCCTTTGTATGTGCCTTCAAGCTGGCCCGTATCGGCATCCCACACCCCGCCTTCGAATCTGTCTTCGTCGTTGTACCGCATGAGCCGCTGATAAGTGACTTCGTTCCAGAGAGCGGCGGAAGCGTCCAACAGGTCCCGTAGCAGCTGCTCTCCATCCTCGGAGAGCGGACGTACTGCGAACGTGTTGGTACGCCTCACGACGATAGGTCCTTATACTTTTAGTCTTAAAGACTTTTCGTTGTGCGCCCGAACATAGACATTTCACACACGCTCGGTGGTCGAATCAAAGACTACGCAGAAGCAAACGATCTGGAGCTCTCAGAGGCATACACCGAAGTGCTAGAGGCGGGGTTGGATGAATTGAATAGTTAAATATTCAATAATATTAGCGACAAGCCGGAATGCACAGAACGCCGCGCGTTGAACTCAGGCATCCTCCGTTGGCTGCCGGATATCGACGCGTGGGCGTCAGTCGTCGCCGAGCTATTGAATCCGGGCGGCGTCTTCTACCTGGCCGAACACCACCTAGTCGCTACGGCGCTCTCGAATACCCTCGGTACCGACAGCGACCCGATTACGATCGAACACCCGCACTTTTCGGCCGAGATATCGGCCACACCGGGAGATGGACCGCCGCACAAGTAGACGCACAGGCTGGGTGAGTTCCATGGGGGTTACTTTCCTGTAGAGCCGTCGGAGGGCGGTTCGTGGGTCGGCCCGCATCTACCGACGGTCGGGCTCGCAGACGTATATGTCGTGTGTTGGCGTGTCTCGGTTCTGGACGGAACGAGGGTCGCCTTCCGGTCGCCGTCAGTCGAGCCCGAGCGCGGCCGTGAGCGCCGCCGTCGCGCCCTCGTGGATGCTCGTGCCGTGGCCGACGAGGACGTGGTCGGGGTCCCACTCCGCGAGCTCTTCCGGCGACGCCTCGACTGCGGGGTGAACGCCGAGCGCGTCGCCGTCGTCTCGGAACGCCGGGAGCGTCCCGAGCGTCTCGGGGACGAGCAGCGTCTCGCGCTCGTCGTTCCACAGGACGGCCTCCTCCCAGTCGTCGTCCAGTCGGAGCTCGTGAACCTCGTACGCCGACCCGGAAAGCGCCGAGCCGGTCGGTTCCGCGTCCGCGTCGAGCTTCTTGCGGGTGAGCGTCATTCCCTCCGGCACGGATACGGCGACGTCGTGTCGACGCGCCACCGCCGCGGCGTCGCGGGTGTGTCGGTCCTGGAGGACGACGACGCCGGCGACGTCCCCAGCCTCGCGGAGGTGCGCGTCGAGACCCTCGACGTCGACCGGGTCGACGAGCCAGACGCCGGCGTCCGTCGTCAGCGCGTGGCTCGTTCGGCGCGCGTCCTCGTCGGGGTACGCGATCCAACTGAACCCGCCGTCCCACTCGGCCGTCTCAGCGGGTGTCGTGTCGTCTGCGGCATCGGTGTCGGCCATACGATCCATTGCTGGGCCAGAAGCTTACGTCTGTGCCCTGAAGGATCAGTAGCCAGCGCCGGCAGGCGGCAATTGAGTTGGATTTCCGGCTGAATCTGGCTAGATTACGCCTCTAACCGCGACGATCCTGCCACAACACAGGTTCGGAACGGGCGCTGTCTGATGACTCGGACTACTTCCACCGTGCTTGGCGCAGTTTTTATTCATATTAGTCGGTTGCCACTACCATGGACGAAGTTACGGCGAACATCTCATTCGACAAGTACCCGGATATGCCGGAGTTCTACGGGTCAGGGGCGGCGAAATATCGCTTAGCGATGGTGAAAGATCGGAGTGACTTTCTGGATTTGTTCGAAGGCGCTCGCCACGTGGATGCGGTAACGTACGCAGAAACGCCGGATCTGATGGTGAAAATGCTGACCGAGTATGATATCGGTTCGTTAGACGTTCTCATCGGCAATTCTGACGACTACGCGGAGCGGGTGAACGAGGTTGCGACCGCGAAATCGCTCGTTCAACTTCGGCAAGACGACCGCCTGACAATCCGATTGAAGAACCAGAAGACCGTTCATTCGAAGATCTACCGGATTGTCATGCCGGATGAGACGGTAAAGCTCGTCCACGGGTCAGCGAATCTCTCGCGGAACTCCTGGGAATACCACACGAACCAGATTGCTGTACTGACGACCGAGGTGGGCACTGAATTGGATTCGGAATTCAAGCGGTTCATCGACGAATACCGGGAGGGATACAGCGATCAAACACTCTTGGAAGGGTTAGTCGACGCATTAGAGCAAGCCGATTCGCCAGAGGAACGGGAGAATCGAATTGAGTACTGGGTCGGGGCCGGCGATCTCGACGTCAGCGACACAGCCGCGCTGAATCAGGATGCCGTCGAGGATCTAAAAGACGTCGCTGATCAGGTCACTGCGGTTGTCGATGATCCAGATGAGGCAGACGAAACTGTCGCATTCGTCGACGAGCCTGACAACGCGGATCGTAGTATTGTGGAGTCAAGTGATACCGACGAATCAGGTGACGAAGGCGACGGTACAGGGGATGAATCACCAGATGTCGGACTCGTCGAATCAGACCATGAGACAGGCCTGACTGCCAGCCTAGATCGACCTCGCGTTCGAGCCCCAGATGAGAAGATCCGAATGGGGACCAGCAAAGTCGATAAAGACACCGCAGACAAGTTTGGATCGCGACTTCGCGATAGCGGTGCCACCATCGAAGATCACAGTATCACGGCCCCGATGAGTGCGTACACCAGCGAAGTCAAGGAGTCAACATCGATTCCGACGATGTCTGTGCTTCCAGAGGCCGAGCAGGTTGTCATCGGTGAGGACGATGAGATGATCCTTGTTGCGACTGAGGACCCAACCCCCGAAGTCCTTGACCACTGTCTCGAGACAATTGAAGACTACATACTGACCGTCAGGAACCACGGCCACACCCAATCTGAGGAGGCTGTGATGGCGCAGATGTACGAAGCCTTTCTCTACGGGTTCTGGGCACCGTTCGCAAATCAGTACGCAGAGGCGCTATCGTCACCATCTCGAACGCTCGATAACGTCCTCCAGCATCTGTACATCGAAGGCAAAAGCGACGCAGGGAAAGATAAGCTCACCGAGTATATCTTGCGGCTCGTCTCTGATAACACGGTCATTTCCGGAGTTGACGCTGATGAGATTGGCGTCAAGGAGGTCCGTGGGATTCGTGAGTGGGATACGTGTTTCCCGTACGCCATCATTGACGCCGAAAAGGAGAAGATTCAGCGTTGGAGTCCGATTCGGAACTACTGGAGCGATTGGACCCCGACAAGTGTCGATCAACCGTGTCTCATTTTCACCACGAATGACGCGCTTCCAAAGTCGGAATTCCGGAACCGGATGAAGATTCTTAGCATGGACGTCTCGTTCCCGTCAAATCCAGAAGATCCCGGTTTCAGGGAAGCACAAGAGGACCTTTCTGAAGTGTTAGAGCGTCAAAATCCCATCTTCAGTTATGTGGCTCGGCGGATGGTAACCGAGAAACCGTGGACCGAGGGGGGTGGGACAGTTGAGGATGTCCGCCAGATCATGTGTGAGTTCTACGAGAAGGCCGGCCGAAAGCAGCCAGACTACTTCCCGACAGATGAGCCAGCGGAGAAAGAGTACAACACGGGCCGGCTGATGTGGCAGCGGGATATTCAGGGTGGTCGCGTCACGTTCAAGTCAGAACCGGGGGCAATCACAGCGAATTTCGACCGGGAAGGGTACGAAGTGTACGATTACGAAAAGCGGCTTCCAAAACGGTTCATGTCAGAGAAGTCAGCGACGAGCGTGTATATTGGGGCTCCTGAGGAGTTTGCGGAGTGGGTCGGATTCTCAGTTGAGGAACTGTTGAGTGACGAGACAGCAGCCGAGAGAGGTGGAGATGGCTCCGACTCTGATGATGGTGAGGCCACCGAAGCAGAAGACGAATCCAAGGGATTCCTGTCCAAGTTGCTCGGACGGTAAGCCAAGCCGTCGGAAAGTATATCAAGCGATTCCCACACAGAACGGGCTGATGGCGAACCCGGAGGCCCCGCAGGACGCGTACATCGAAGCAAACCGGACCCACTGGGAGCAGCTGGTCGCGGACCACCCAGACATCGAGTCGGCAGAGTCCGTCGAGGCGTTCTTGGACGGCGACGCGGCGTTGCTTCCGGTCCAGCGCGACGAGATGGGCTCCGTCGCGGGGAAAGTCCCTCATCGACCTCCAGTCGCATCTCGGCGTCCGCACGCTCTCGTGGGCCCGGGCGGGCGCGACGGTGACCGGCGTCGACATCGCCGCCGAGTCCGTCGCCGTCGCGCGGGACCTCGCCGCCGAAGCCGGCCTGGCGGATCGCGCGGAGTTCATTCAGGCGAACGTCCTCGATCTGCCGGCCGCCCACGACGAGCGCTACGATATCGTCGTCACGAACTTCGGCGTCCTCTGTTGGCTGCCGGACCTCGACGCGTGGGCGTCGGTTGTCGCTTCGCTGTTGAAGCCGGGCGGCGTCTTCTATCTGGCCGAACACCACCCGGTCGCGACGGCGCTCTCGGATAGTCTCGGTGCCGACAGCGACCCGATTACGGTCGAACATCCGTACTTTTCGACCGAGACGCCGGCCACATCGGGCGATGCGCGGCCGCACAAGTGGACGCACGGACTGGGTGAGATCCTGACCGCGCTCATCGAGGCAGGTATCGAGCTCGAGTTCGTCCACGAACACCCGTTTTCGGTGATCCAGCGCGCACCCGAGATGGTACAAGCCGACAATGGCACCTGGCAATTCGACTCCGACGTCGATCTCCCGCTGCTCGTGACCGTGAAAGGCACGCGACGCGCTGACGGCACCTGAACGAACGCAGGAGCGAAACAGCCAGCCTGTGAGGTCACCGGTATGTTTCCACAGAGACACCAGGAATCGTAGCGAAGTGACTGTCGGCGGCCAGGACGGACTCATCGCGTTCCACCGCGGTTGCGGCGATCACTGCGTCGCCTTTCCCGATACCGGGTCCATCACCTTCGTCTGCCGCTGCCATCCGTTCACCGAGGAGCTGCCCAGCCCGCCGAGAAACACTCGGAGTCATGTCTACGATCGGGTACGACGCAAGCACAGCATCGACTGCTTGCCGCTCCGCACGTGTGTTTGCCACCTTCCCAACGCCAATGTACAGCTCGAGAGCGGTCATCGAGGGGATCACCAAGGGAATACTCTCAGCTTCGAGTTCCCGCTCTTTCGTGACAGCCGCATCAACGTCGCCGATAACGTCTAAGACAAAACTTGTGTCAACAATCATTCGAACCGCTCCGCAACTTCACGGACCTCATCGCGGTCCGCCCGGTCAGCAGCTTCGACTGCGGTCCGCATCTCGCTCACTTGCTCCTCGTCAAAGACGCCGCGGAGATCACGAAGGGAGCGCCCCCCAATGAGTCGCCCGACAGCGTCGCTAAACGATTCATCATCTCGTTTGTTTGCCTTGATGCGCTCGTACACATCGTCCTCGAGCCGCACTTGACGTGACATCCTTGTTGACAGCGTTGACACTCTACGGGAATGAAGATTTGGGGACTTCTCACGCCGAGTTGAGTCGTTGAACCGCAAGTATGTGCTCATCGGGGGTAGGCTGTGGTAATCTGTCACGCCAGCCGGAATTGCGTCGCTGAGAATCTCTTCGCTTCCTTTCCCAGTATAGAGAAGAACCGGCAGGTCCGGATACCGCTCGGAGCTCTTTGAGCAGCTCAATGTCGTTCATGACGCGCAAGTGGCTGGGTGGATACGACCGCTGAAGCCACTACAGAACCGAGCGTTCCACTTACCGACTCAGTGGGTGCTCTCCGGCGAGCCCTGATTTGTCGGGGCGCAGCGACCGCCCAACAGGCTAGTTCGGGCAGCCACAACACGTTCGAAGGCGAATCGAGCGAGCGGTTCGACGGGTCTTTCGTTGTTGGCGGCGACCTCCGCGTGAATGAGTCGCTCCCGGACGGCCGGCCGCTTCCTGTTGCTGTGCGCAGTGTGGGGGACGGCGTTCATGGCGACGGACGTCGGCCTCGCGGACCTCCCCGCAGTCCCGTTCGCCGCCGTGCGCTTCGACGTCGCTGCAGTACTGTTGTTCGCCGCCGTGCTCGTCGCCGGCGTGGAGATCCGCCCCCGGACGCGGGACGACTACGTCTACGTGCTCGTCGGCGGGGCCCTCATCATCGGCGCCCACCACGCGTTCCTGTTCGCCGGCCAGCGGTACGTCACGGGCGGCGTCGCCGCCGTGCTGTTGGGGCTCGTCCCCGTGGTGACCCCGGCACTCACGCGGCTCGTCTCGACCGACGAGGAGTTCACCGCCGCCACCGCGCTCGGCGTCGCGCTCGGGTTCGTCGGCGTCGTCGTCATCGCGAATCCCGACCCGGCGAACCTGGCGGACAGCGTCCTCGGCGTCGCGCTCGTGCTCGCCGCCGCGCTCGCGTTCGCCGTCGCCGCGGTCGTCACCCACAGCCGGTCGCCGTCGATGCCGTTCCTCGCGACGCAGGCCTGGATGATGGCCGTCGGCGCGGTCGTCCTCCACGCCGCCGTGCTCGCGCTCCCTGGCCAGTCGTTCGCGGCCGCCACGTGGACGCTGTCCGCGCTCGCCGCCGTCGCGTACCTCTCTGCGGTCGCCGGCGTCGGCGGCTTCCTGCTGTACTTCACGCTGCTGGACGACCTCGGACCGATCGAGATGAGCTTCATCGAGTACGTGATTCCCGTGTTCGCGGCGCTCGCGGGCTGGCTCGTGCTCGGGCAGGAGGTGACGCCTGCGACGGTTGGCGGCTTCGTGTTCATCCTCGCGGGGTTCGTTGCCGCGAAGTGGCGGGCGCTCCGTGGGACGTAGCGGCGCACGGAACACCCCCGCGTTAGCCGGCGTCCTCTCGCAGCCGTCTGCTCCGCGACGCGACGACCGACGAGGCGGTGCGACACGGGTCGGTCTCGCAGCTGAAACGCGACCGGGCTCACCGGGCGGGACCGCGAGGGCGGCGACCTGTACCGCGACGCCGCCGGCGAACTCGCGCACGAGGGCGCGATCGGATTCGTCGACGAGGACGGCCGCCCGTGGGACGTGAAGAGATCAATGGTCAACGGCAGCGACCGACGTTCGAGTTCTGGGAGCACGAGACGCTCGCGGACGCTGACGGTGGCTACGCGCTCGTGTTGCGGTCGAGATCGTCGCGAACCCGCCGGTCGACGAGAGTGTGAGACGGGACGCAAAAGGGCGCGACGGGATCCCCGCGAGCGACCAAAGGGAGCGAGCGGGGGTCAGTCGCGCCCGTGACTGAGCGAAGCGAAGGAACGGGCGCGACGGGATTTGAACCCGCGGCATCTTGGTCCGGAACCAAGTGCTCTGTCCGCTGAGCTACGCGCCCTCACCAGCCGGTACCCGCGGCGAGCGTTTAACGCTTCTGACTCGGATCCTCGGCGGGCGACCGCGGGTCAGTCTGCCACTCGAACGCGTCGGCGCCGGAGTCGCCGTCCCCGGCCGACTCGTCCGTGCCGCCGTCGGTGCGAGCCCGGTCGCTCGCGTCGCCCTCGCCGACCGCGATCACGTCGGCGGCGTCGAGCAAGCGCCCGACGAACAGGAGTCCGGGGCGGCGCTCGACGACGGCGACCCAGATGACGAGCGCCGGCGGCAACACGATCAGCGACGCCAGGTACGCGAGGGTGATGCTGGCGGCCGTGAGCAGCCCGAACTGGCCGAGGATCGGGGTGATGGCCAAGACGAGCACGCCCGTGCCGAGCGCGGTCGTCGCCCACGTGCCGGTGAGCGCGCCGCCGGTGCCGCGGAGCGTGGTGACGACCGCGGCGTCGACGTCGCCCCCGCGGGGGTACTCGTCGTGGAAGCGGTGCGCGACGTGGACGGTGTAGTCCACCCCGAGCCCGATGGTGATCGCGAGGATCGTCGCGGTGATCGCGTTGAACGGGATGCCCGCGAGCCGCATCGTGGCGGTGAGCGTCGCGACGGCGACCGTCACCGGGACGAGCGTGACGAGGCCCAGCGTCGGGCTGCCGAGCAGCAGCCAGAATAAGATTACGAGGAACACGGCGGAGAGCCCGAGCGCGGCCGCCAGCGAGACGATCGCGGAGTCGAATATCGTGTCGGCGACCGCCTGAAACACGACGATCTGGCCGGTCGCGGTCGCGTCCCCGCGGTAGCGGTCGGCGACGCGCCGGGCGTCGGCGGTGATCTCGGCGTCGCTGGCGTCGGACTCGACGGCGTACACGATCCGGGTCGACCGGCTGTCGTCTGCGAGGTACTCACCTGTGAAGTCGTCGTACGGCGAGTTCCGCAGCTCGGTGTAGATCCGTTCGAGGTTCCGGTTCGGCCGCCCGCCGTCGAGCGAGGAGTCCTCGACGAGCTGCTCGAACTCTGGGTCCTCGGCGGCGTACGCGTCGATCGCGCTCTGGACGCTCTCGGCGCTGGCGCGGCCGTCGACCGCCACGAACGTGTCGGGCGGGTCGCGCTCGGCGCGCGCGAGGCTGCGGAGGGCACTGTCGCTGGTCATGCGCCGCTCCACGTAGATCGTGACGGTGTCGTCCTCGCTCGTGGCGAAGTTCTCGGAGAGGAAGTTGATCGTCTCCGTCGCGGTGTACTCGCCGGGCTGGAGCGGGCCGGGGAAGTAGTCGATGTACGCCGGCTCCTCGCTCGGCGGCAGGAAGTCGTCGTCCTCGAAGGTGGTGTCCACGCCCGCGCCGTAACCCGCGGCGCCCGCGGTGATCAGGAGGACGACGACGAGGAAGACGGCGGGCGCGGGCCGCGAGATCGCGGACAGCCGGGGGAGGAGACGCCCGAGCGCGGATTCCTCGGCGCCGAGGGGGCGCGAGCCGAACTGGGGCAGGTCGTGCTCGGCGCGCCAGCGGTCGAGGATCAGCTTGGCGGCCGGGAGGAAGCCGACGAAGATGACGAGGGTGAAACAGATGCCGAGCCCGGCGACGACGCCGAACTCCCGGAGCGGGGGGAGCGAGCTGGTGAGGTTCGCGAGGAAGCCGATGATCGTCGTTCCGGCGATGATCGAGTACGCCACCACGAGCTGGCCGAGCGCGCCGCGCATCGCGGTCTCCGGCGGCGCGCCCGCCGCGCGGTCCTCGCGGTAGCGGTTCACCGTGTGGATCCCGAAGTCGATCCCGATCGCTAAGAGGAGGACCGGCACCGCGATCAGCACCTCCGAGAAGGCGATCCCCGCGTACCCCGTGAAGCCGAACGTCCACACGACCGTCATCAACAGCGCGACCCCGCCGAGCACGAAGTCGAACGGGTCGCGGTAGGCGTACGCCAGGAGGCCGAGGATGACCGCGAGCGCGGCTGGCACGACGATGGCGAGCGAGTCGAAGATGACGCGCTGGAACTCGGCGTCGACGATTCCACCCCCGAACGCGGTCACGTCGCCGGGGGCCTCCTCGGCGACGGTGCGGGCCTCCTGCTGGATCGCCTGCGTGTCCGCCGAGGCCGGGAACGAGTGGGAGACGACGCCGAGCGACGCGGAGGCCGTCCCGGACTCGCGGTTGAAGTCGTCGGAGAGCAGCGTGGCGAAGCCGGGGTCCTCGGCCGCGGCGTCGACCGCGTCCTCGATTTCGCCGTCGCTGGCGCGCTCGATCGCGTCCCGGGCCGCCGCGGGCGTGTCGGCGTCCGCGTCGATCTCGGCCGCGACGTCCATCGCGGGCGCGGAGACGTCGGTCACCCGCAGCCCGTCGCGCTCGGCGAGCCGCTCGGCGGTCGCCAGCATGTCGAGCAGGCCGCGGCGGTCGAGCACGTTCACGTCGCGCTGGATCAGCTGCGTCGTCGGGTCGTCACCCCCGAACGCCGGCTCGAACCGCTCGTTCACGCGGTCGAGCGCGTCCGCCTCCTCGATTCCGTCCGTGAACTGGTCGCTGCCCGCGCTCGCCTCCAACAGCGCCATGCCGGGCGCGAACAGGGCGGTGACGACGAGGCAGGCGATCACGACCCGGCGCGGCTGCTCGATGACCCGGTCGGTGATCGCGCCGAACAGCCGGGTGACTGGGTCCATCTATCGGGAGCGGAGCCGGCTGCGGAACTCGGAGATCGCCCGGCTCACCCGGCCGCGCTGCCACACCAGGGCGCCGCCGACGGCGACGACGCCGAGTAGGGCGACGATCCCGAGCGGCGAGGAGAGCGCCCCGCCCTCGTCGTCTTCGACCACCTCGACCGGGAGCTGGTAGGTGTCGGAGAGCTGTTCGTCGCCGTCGGCGTCGTCGTACCGGAAGTCGACCGCGGCCGCATACGTCTTCGGCGTCGCGCCGCCGTCGACCGCGACCTCGAAGCTGACCGTCGTCTCCTCGCCCGGGTCGAGCGAGGTGACGAACGCCTCGTCGGACGACGAGGAGAGCGGCGAGTCGACGAACAGCTTCGCCTGGACGTTCGAGATCGGTTCGGGCCCGGTGTTCCGGACGACCGCGTCGTACCGGACCGTCGACCCCGGCGTCACCGACGACGGGTCGGTCGCGTTCGGCTCGGCGGGCGACACGGCGAAGACGTCCGCCTCGGGCGCGACGTCGACGACGACGTCGAGCGTGTCGGAGACGATGACGTCGCCGGCCGACCCCGTCGAGACGAGCGAGACGGTCCCGTCGTCGCCCTCGCTCGCGCTCACCCCCTCGTCGGTGCCGAGCCCGCGGTAGCGGACCGCCACGGTGACCGTCCGGGGGCCGGGGTTCGCGTCCGTGCGGAGTCCGGCGTCGAACGTCGCGGTGGCCGTCTCGCCGACCGCGAGGTTGCCGACCGTGTCCCGCGTCGAGCGGGGGACGATGTTCGGGTCGGACTGGATCGTCTCCTGACCGACGCCGTCGGGCGCGGGCGCCTCGTTGCTGAACAGGACGACCGCGTTCTCGATGTCTCGGGGCCCGCGGTTGCGGACCTCGACGGTGAACGAGCCGTCCTCGCCGACGCGCAGCGTGCTGTTCAGCCCCTTCGCGGTGAACGCCTGTCGCGAGAGCGGCGTCACGCCCGTCCGGACCGTCCGCGCGGCCGCGTTCGCGCGCTCGGCGTCGCGGTAGTCGACCTCGAACTCCAGCGTCGACGCCCGCGCGGTGGCCTGGCCGGCGGCGGCGAACCGGTAGGCGAACGTGCGGTTCTCGCCCGGCGCCCACGCACCGACGTACGTCTCGGTCGTGCCCGCGTCGGTGGCGAACGAGAGGTCGGGGTCGATCGGGTTCGCGGCGACGCTCGCCTCGTAGGCCGTCTCGTTCCGGACGTTCCGCATCGTCACCTCGACAATCCCGCTGTCCCCGGCCTGGACGACGCCGTCGACGTCGACGACCGCGAACTGCGCGCGGTCGGTGATCTCCACGGAGACGTACACCGTCTCCGTCACGACCTCCTGGTCGCGAACGGTGGCGCCGTCGTCCACCTCGGCGCTCTCGACGTTCCGGTACTCCAGTCGGATCGGGACGCGGTAGACGCCGGGATCGGCGTCTTTGTCGGGGACGACGGTGAACTCGATCGGCCCGGTGACGCCGCGCGTAACGTCGCCGACGGCCTGCTCGCCGGTCCGCACGTCGAAGGGGACCTCGCGGTTGGCCTCGTCGCCCGTGAGGATCCGCGCGGTCGTCTCGTGGGCGGTCACCACCTCGCTCTCGAGGTTGTCCGCCCCCTGCGCGTCGATGTCGCCGCGGTTGTTCAGGCTCACCTGGAGCGTCGACTCCTCACCGGGGACGAACGCCGTCTCCGGCGCGAACGCCTCGATGTCGGGGTCGCCGCGCACCGTGTCGTTGGCCGACTGCGCGACCGCCGTGCCGGTCGCGAGCAGGGACGCGACGAGGAGGAGGACGACGGCCGTCCGGATTCGACTCATGTTGGTTGCGAACGCGTACGGGACTGCGACGTAATACCCTTCGGGAACCCGTGACAACAACGTGTCTGTTTCCGTAGAGTACCTGTTGAGACGAGCGGCGGAACAGATTGTACCAAAGTCGTCTTTTCATCGGTCCTAACGGCGTTTAGTCGGTGTTTTCCAATTCGCGAGCGGGACACCGGAGGCGAACGACGAAACGATCGGGCGTTGTGCGTCCGCTCTTTTATATATTGACGCGAGCGAGAGCGCCGACGCTTTGTGTGGGACCCGCTTATCGGGACTCATGGAGTCGCTCCGCGACCTCGGGCTGTCGAGCTACGAGGACCGGGCGTACCGCGCGCTGCTCGCGCTGGGCACCGGGACCGCCGCGGCCGCCGCCGAGGAGAGCGGCGTACCGAAGGGCCGGATCTACGACGCGCTCGGCGGCCTGGAGTCGCGCGGGCTGGTCCGCGTCCAGACCGACCGCGAGCCGAAGCGGTACGCCCCCGTCGAGCCCGCCGTCGCCGTCGACCGCCTCGTCGAGGCGAAGCGCCGGGAACTCCGACAGCGGATCGAGACGTACGAGTCCGGCAAGTCGGAGCTGATCGACCGGCTGGCCGACGCCGAGGCGACCGACGACGAGTTCTGGACCGCCGCGGTCGGCGCCGACGACTCGCTCGACCTCCTCTTCGAGCGGATCGACGCCGCCGAGGAGTCGATCGTCGTCGTCGCCACCGACGTCTCCGCGCAGTTCGACGTCGACCGCGAGGGGCCGGAGCTGCTCGACCGGCTCCTCGCGGCGATCCGAAGCGGCGTCGACGTCTCCGTGCTGCTCTCGCCGGGCGTGTTCGACGACGCCCGCGCCGCCGTCGACGAGGACCGCGCGACGCTGACGATCGCGCAGGGGCCCTTCGAGCTGCGGATCACGGAGGACGCGTACGGGAACTTCTACCTCATCGACGGCGAGGAGGTGTGCCTGGAGGTGGCCGACCCGCTCGCGCCCGACCGGCTGTTCGGCATGCTCGACCTGCGCGACCGCGGGTTCGCCGCCCGGGTGCGGGACGGCTTCGAGGCCGCGTGGGCGAACGCGGCCGTCGTGGACGAGGTGTGACCGCTCGCGGGGTCGTTCTCGCGGAGCGCGAACCGCCGACCGGACGCGGCGGGCGAGCCGGGGGCGCCCTCGGCGCTCGTCGAAGCGTGTGTTATCAAAACTGATTTTCTCGGCGCGCGGTTTTATATTCCCGCGTCCGTACGGGCGATAGAACTCACAGTGACCCTCCGGAGATCCGACACGCCGACGCCCGCCCGCGGCGCCGACGAGGGCGACGCCCCAGAGGGCGACGACGACGCGCCGGTCGACGCGCCGACCCGACCCCCGGAGCGGCGGGGCCGGTCAGGCGACCGCGCCCGTGCCGAGCGCACCGACGCCCGCCGGACCGCGAACGCTCCCGACGGCGGCCCGACCGCGGGCGGCGACGACGCTAGGCCGGTTCGGACCGGTGTGCGCCCGCCCGAGCCCGACCGGTTCCTCCTCGCGGTCGCCGTCGACGGCGAGGTGCTGTTCGCCGGGCCGTCCGTCCCGGACGTCGTCGGCGTCGAGCGCGACGCGCTCGTCGGGAGCGACCTCCTCGACCGCGTCCACCCGAGCGACCGCGAACCGGTCGCCGACGCGCTGTCCGCGGTCGCGACGAGCCGGACGGTCACCCACCGCATCCGCCGCGCGAGCGGGGGGTACGCGTGGGTCGAGTCCGTCGTCGACGAGGAGCTCGCGCCGGAGTTCGCCGGCCGGATCGTCACGGTCCGCCGGGTCGACGCCGACCGCACCTTCCCGGAGCGCTACCGCGCGTTCTTAGAGTACGGCAGCGACCTCGTCACCGTCGTCGACGACGACGGGCTCGTCGTCTACGAGAGCCCCTCCGTCGAGGAGGTGCTCGGCTACGAGCAGGGGTCGACGGTCGGGCGCTCCCCGCTCGGCTACGTCCACCCGGACGACCGGGACCGCGTGACGGAGCGGTTCTACCGCGCACTGGGCGAGCCCGACGCGGCGCCGACGCTGGAGTACCGCTACCGCGCCGCCGACGGCGACTGGGTCTGGCTGGAGTCGCGGACGCGGTCGCTGCCGGCCGACAGCCCGGTCGGCGAACTGCTCATCAACTCCCGCGACGTCAGCGAGCGGAAGGCGCGCGAGCGGCGCCTCACCGACCGCAACGAGCGGCTCGACCGCTTCGCGAGCATCGTCTCGCACGACCTGCGGAACCCGCTGTCGGTGATCCGGGGGTCGATCGAGATGGCGCGGCTGCGCGGCGAGACGGAGCCCCTCGACCGCGGCGAGCGCGCGGTCGACCGGATCGATCAGCTCGTCTCGGAGCTGCTCACCCTCGCGCGGCAGGGGACCGGGATGGACGAGCCCACGGAGTTCGACCTCGCGAGCGTCGCCCGCGACGCCTGGGAGACCGCCGCCGGGGGCGACGACGCGGAGCTGGTCGTCGCCGGCGACGCGCGGGTGTACGGCGACCGCGGCCGGATGCGACAGGCCTTAGAGAACCTGTTCCGCAACGCGACGGAACACGCGACGACGGACGCGTCAGAGGCGAGCGGGGACGAGTCCGCCGGCGACGCGTCGGGCGACGACGCGCTCGCCGGCGACGACCTCACCGTCCTCGTCACCGCCACCGACGAGGGGTTCCTCGTCGCCGACGACGGGACGGGGATCGACCCCGACCACCGGGAGTCGGTGTTCGAGTCGGGGTTCACCACCCGAGCGGACGGGACGGGGTACGGGCTCGACATCGTCCGCGAGGTCGTCGAGTCGCACGGGTGGCGCGTGGAGCTGCGAGCGGCCACGGACGGTCCCGTCGACCTCGCCGACGGGCGGCGGCTCCGACCGCCGGACGGCGCCTGCTTCGAGGTGTGCGCCCCCGACCCCGCCGACGCCGACCCGGACGAGCCCTGGATCGACGCGTGAGGGAGGCCGCGCGTCGCCGCCGCGGCCCTCGTCGACCCGGCGCGTTCCTTCTCAGCACCCCTCCGCCGACCCGGGGCGTTTATTCTCCGCGGCCCGCAAGCCGACCCGTGAGCGTCCCCGACGTCGCGGTCCGGCGGGCAGAGCGCGCCGACCTCCTCGCGGTGGTCCGGATCGAGCGCGCCTGCTTCTCGGACCCGTGGCCGCACGACGCCTTCGAGCGGCTGCTCGACGAGCCGGCGTTCCTCGTGGCGGAGCGAGCGGGCGCGGTCGTCGGGTTCGTCGTCGCCGACCGGACGCCGAACCACGGCCGCGACATCGGCCATATCAAGGACTTGGCCGTCCACCCCGACGCCCGCGGCGAGGGGATCGGTCGGACCCTCCTCCGGTCCGCGCTGGCCCGACTCCGCGCGACCGGCGTGGCGGTCGCTCGGCTGGAGGTGCGCGAGGGGAACGACCCCGCCCGGTCGCTGTACGCCGACGAGGGGTTCGATCCGATCCGGCGGGTCGGCGGCTACTACCGCGACGGCGAGGACGCGATCGTGCTCGTCGTCGACCTCGCGGACTGGGCCGAGGGGGAGGCGGCGGGCGGTCGCGGCGAGTCCGGCGCGGACGGCGACGCGTCGGGGACGGACGGCGACGACACAGCGAAGCGGTAACGCACCGCACGCATATCGGTCCGCCGCGCGGGGTTTGCCAAGGCTTAGTGTGCGGGAGGCCGACCCGAAGGGTATGAGTTCGGTTCCCGAGCGGTCCGAGATCGACGCCGAGTACAAGTGGGACCTCGACGGCATCTACGCCGACGACGAGGCGTGGGAGTCCGCCTACGAGGCGGTCGCCGACCGGATCGACGAGCTGGCCGCCTACGAGGGGCGCGCGACCGAGGACGCCGCGACCCTCTTCGAACTGCTCGAACTGCGCGAGGAGATCTTCCGCGAGCTCCAGCAGGTGATGACCTACGCCCGGCTCCGCAGCGCGGAGGACACGCGGAACCAGGAGTACCAGGCGATGTCCGCGAGGGCGTCGTCGCTGGGCTCCGAGGCGTCGAGCGCGGTCTCGTACCTCGAACCGGAGATCCAGTCGCTGACGGAGTCAGACGTGGAGGCCTTCCTCGACGAGGAGCCCGCGCTCGCCGAGTACGAGCACTACCTCGACGACGTCCTGCGGAAGAAGCCCCACACGCGGTCGAGCGAGGTCGAGGAGGTGCTGGCGGACCTCTCGGAGGTCACCGACGCGCCGAGCGAGATCTACTCGATGCTGACGAACGCCGACATGACGTACGGCGTCGTCGAGGACCCCGACGGCGAGGAGGTGGAGATCACGCAGGCGAACTTCACGAAGCTCCAGACGAACCCGGACCGCGAGTTCCGCGAGCGCGTCCACGAGACGTTCTACGACGAGTGGGAAGACGTCCGCAACACGGTCGGCACGTCGCTGGAGAAGGCCGTCCGCGAGCACGTGACGAGCGCCGAGATCCGCGACTACGACTCCGCGCGCGCCGCCGCGCTCGACGGCTCGAACGTTCCCGTCGAGGTGTACGACACCCTCGTCGACACGGTCGACGACAACCTCGACGTGCTCCACCGCCACGCGGCGCTGAAGGAGGCGGCGCTCGGCGTCGACCAGCTGCGGAGCCACGACCTCTACATGTCGCTGACGGGCGACCAGGGCCCCGACGTGGAGTACGAGCAGGCCCGCGAGTGGGTGATCGAGGCGGTCGCGCCGCTCGGCGACGCCTACCAGGAGCGGCTGGCCGAGGGGCTCGACTCGCGGTGGGTCGACGTGTACGAGAACCGCGGGAAGCGCTCCGGCGCGTTCTCCTCGGGCACGTACGACACCCAGCCGTACATCATGATGAACTACCAGGACGACATCGCCTCGATGTTCACCTTAGCCCACGAGCTGGGCCACTCGATGCACTCCGAGCTGGCGGGCGACGCGCAGCCGTGGCACGACGCGAGCTACGAGATCTTCGTGGCCGAGATCGCCTCCACCGTCAACGAGACGCTACTCACCCACCACCTGCTCGACACCGTCGAGGACGACGAGCTCCGCACCCACGTCCTCGACGAGTACCTCGAACGCTTCCGCTCCACCCTCTTCCGCCAGACGATGTTCGCGACGTTCGAACAGCGGATCCACGAGCGCGTGGAGGCCGGCGACGCGCTCACCCCCGACGCGTTCGACGAGATGTACGGCGAGCTGAAGGGCGACTTCTACGCGCCCGCCGAGCTGACGGGCGGCATCGAGCGCGAGTGGCAGCGGATCCCCCACTTCTACTACGACTTCTACGTCTACCAGTACGCGACCGGCATCTCCGTCGCGGCCGCCATCGTCGAGCGCGTGCTCGACGAGGGGGAGGAGGCCGCCGCCGACTACCGCGAGATGCTGAAGGCGGGCGGCTCCGAGTACCCGCTCGACGTCGTCGAACTCGCCGGGATCGACATGGCCTCGCCCGACCCGATCGAGTCCGCCGTCGGCGTCTACGACGACTACCTCGACGAGATCGCGGCGCTGCTCGACCTGGAGTGACGGCCCCCGGCCCACACAAAGCATATAGTTCGCTCGGGGCGATCCGCCCGGCGCGATGGACCGCAGGCTCCTCGCCGTCCCGGGCGCCCTCCTCCTGCTCGTCCTGATCGCGGACGTGAGCGTCGTCGGCTGGGAGGCGACGTTTCGGGCGGGCGCGGGGCTCGACCAGCACTCGGCCGTGAACGCCAGCGACCTCCCCGCGCGGTGCGCCGACACCGCGGTCGCCCTCGCGGACGGCCGCACCGTCTCGATCCGCGGGTATCGGGTCGCGCCCGGATCGATCGACCTCCTGTTCGAACGCGCCTCGACCTCCGGAGAGTGGGCCCTCGGCGACGCGAACTGCGCGGACCGGCTCGCCGGCCTCGACAACCTGCGCGTCGACGGGGAGTCGTACAGGGTCCTCGGAAGCTACTCGCGCGACCGGCTGGACCGGACCCCGGCGGCCGGGCTGGCGAGGCTCGGCAGCGGGCTCGTCGGCGTCGCGCTGCTCGCGATCGGGCTCTTCGCGGCCGTCCACCGAGACACCGGGTGACGACCGCGGTGGGAAGGTGCGATCGCCCGCTCGACCGGGACGCGACGCCGGCCACCGGCCGATTTTAATACCTCCCTGTCCCGATGGCGACGGCATGGAGTGGCACGACCGGGTGGACGACGGAGCGGACATGCTGCGCCGACAGGCGGTCCGAATTCCCCTCCCCGATGCGGAGGCGGAGCGGGACCTCCACGAGAATATGAGCCGGATCGCGGACGCCGGCGAGCGAAAGAGCCGGCTGCTCGACGATCCGGACGTCCCGCTGACGGAGGTGTACGAGGACGAGCTAAAGGAGATGCGACGGAGCTTCGAGCACCGCCTCCAGCAGGTCGCCGGCGAGGAGTACTACGACGTCGCGACCGCCTACCTCGACGGGGAACGCGACGACTGGATCGGGGCGCTCGCGGCGTACTACCTGGAGTGTTACTACCGCTTACAGGAGCGCTACACCGTCGACGACCAGATCTTCTTTCTGTTGATCCTGCGGTACCCCGACAGTTTCACGGTGAACCTCAGTTTCCTCAGCGGTGAGATCGGCGCGGACGCGGTTCGGTACGAGTCCGCCGCGCTCGCGGACGCGGACCTCACGGATCGCGGTCGGGAACAGTACTACGCGGACAGCCAGTACTCCCAGCATGAGGCCGCGGAGTATCTCCGCGAGAGGGTCGGCTGTATTCGCGAGGCGTTCCCGGACCCGGACACGACGCCGATCGAGCGGCGGCGTTACGGCGGGTTCATCCATCTCACCGGACGACAGGGACCGACGTTCGCGGAGCTACTCGACTCCCGCACTCCGGACCCGGACCGATTCGACGAGCCGGCCACGACGCCAAGCATCGTCTCGGAGGGGTCGGAGGCGAAACGAGCGAAACGAACCCTCCTCACCGACGCCGAGGTGTTGATCTGACCGGCCGGGGGTGACCGGTTCGACCGTCCCGGCACCGATTTACCGCTCCCCCGCCACACACCGGATAATGGACGAACGCGTACGCGAGCACGCCGAAGTGCTCGTCGACTGGAGCGCGCGGGTCGAGGCCGGCGACGACGTCGTCGTCAGCGTGGCGGAGGACGCCCACGAGCTGGGCGTCGCGGTCGCCGAGGCGCTCGGCGAGCGCGGGGCGAACGTCACGGCCCTGTACGGGTCGAGCGAGGTCTCCCGCGCTTATTTAAAAGGGGTCGAGGCGAGGGTCGAGGGCGAGGCCGACGACGACGACGCCGAAACCGGAGCCGACGCCGCGGTCGAGGCCGACGACTTCGACGCGGACCCCGAGGTCGAGCGCGCGATGTTCGAGGCGGCCGACGCGTACCTCCGGATCGGGGGCGGGCGCAACACCACCGCGACCGCGGACGTCGGCCGGAAGACACGGCAGGCGTACGCGAAAGCGCGGCAGGGCGTCCGCGAGGCGCGAATGGACACCGACTGGGTGTCGACGGTCCACCCCACCCGCTCCCTCGCCCAGCAGGCGGGGATGGCCTACGAGGAGTACCGCGACTTCGTCTACGACGCGGTCCTCCGCGACTGGGAGTCGCTCGCCGAGGAGATGGCGCAGATGAAGGAGATCCTCGACGCGGGTGAGGAGGTCCGGATCGTCACCGAGCGCGACGGCGCGCCCGACACCGACGTGACGATGTCGATCGCGGGCCGCACCGCGGTCAACTCCGCCGCCTCCGTCGCGTACGACTCCCACAACCTCCCGAGCGGCGAGGTGTTCACGGCGCCGTACGACACCGAGGGCGAGGCGTTCTTCGACGTGCCGATGACCATCGACGCGACCCGCGTTCGGAACGTCCACCTCGTCTTCGAGGGCGGGCAGGTCGTCGACTTCGCGGCCGAGGCGGGCGAGGACGCGCTGGCCGACATCCTCGACACCGACCCGGGCGCCCGGCGGCTGGGCGAGTTGGGTATCGGGATGAACCGCGGTATCGACCGGTTCACCGACTCGATCCTCTTCGACGAGAAGATGGGCGACACCGTCCACCTCGCGGTCGGCCGCGCCTACGACGCCTGCCTGTCCGAGGGGGAGTCGGGCAACGACAGCGCGGTCCACGTCGACATGATCACGGACGTGAGCGCCGACTCCCGGATGGAGGTCGACGGCGAGGTCGTCCAGCGGAACGGGACGTTCCGGTGGGAAGAGGGGTTCGAGGAGTAAGTCGGGAGGACGATAGCTCGACGGGAGAAACACCGGTTGGCTCTGTTGGAATCCTCAACTGGTGATATGTTCATAAAGGCGTGTTGAACGTAGAGCGCGTATCGGTCTCAAGATGAAGCGTATCTCACGAAACGTTTTCCGCGACGCTACTCCTAGGTCAGCTATGTCCACGACTGTGGCGACCCCGAATGCGAACGAACCTCGCGCGTACTGTGACTCCCAAATTTTCGACCACGATCCAATCTGTGTCCGTGATTGTGACGACAACTGCGGGTCCCCCCAGTACTTCTGTAACTACGCGTGTCTGGCGGCATATATCGATGAAAATGGCCTGACGACGGGAAATGCATGTGCGTGGAACCCCGATGAAAGCAACTGCTGCTAATCAGCTGTACTGCTAACAGAGATTGATGACTACATTCTCTATATTCATCACTCCGCACATTCCCATATCACACTTCAGACAGTTGTTTCACCAAATTAGGCAAGAGCCTGAGATTTTAGTGTACCTGATTCGGTCGGTCTGTAAACCGGTCTCTCCCCGGGTAAATAGCGTGGCGGGATTGTCACCCAATCTCAGCGAGGTCGGTCGGTGTCATCCTCTCAAGAGTGGAGGAACTCTCACTGACAGTCCGGACACTCGAAGACTTGGCTGTGGTGCCCCCAATCGATCCACCGTTTCTGGGTTCCACAATCGCTGCAGTACTGAGCCATGTTACGCTGATCCTCACCACAGGCACAGCTCTGTCCGGGCATATTGTACATACCGAGAAACACGGGACGCCAGTCAAAAAGACTGCGTCAGACGATTTCGTCGGCCGTCGACACGTCATCGTCCGCTTACATTCTCCGAATGCGATGAGAATCGTTCTTGAGGGTTCGCCACGAGGATATTGCAGACTAGGAAGGGTCAAACCAACATACGGCTATCGAACCATAAGAATATCCTTTCCCCCGCAAAAGGACGACACGTCACATGGCATGGATAGACTCCAACGGGGCGATCTACAAGACGATGGCCGAAGAAGAGCAACTGGGGTGGATAGACTCCAACGGGGCGATCTACAGATCGATGTTCAAAGAAGAACAATTGGGGTGGATAGACTCCAACGGAAAGATCTACAAAACGATGGCCGAAGAAACCCCGCTCCAATCCTTCGAGTGACAGACCAACTCAATCGCTCCAAACCAAAGACCGCTCAAACTCGAACGCTGAGACCTACTATCCCCTGTGTCGTAACCGGCTTGATGTGACACTGGCCAAGGGAGTACGCAAGCAATTTAATCGATAACCGTTCCTCAGAAAAGTCACCAGTCTTCGCCCCCTATATAGGGCAGCGAGACACGGTTAAAGATGGATCTTCACGATGCAATGTATACCAGTCTGCAAGAAGGGAAGGATCTCAGAACTGCGGGTCTCAGAAGCCCGAATTGTCAGCGAGGCGAGTCTCAGTCGGAAGCACCGGAACCATTCCATCGGGCGAATCACGACCCAGAGGCCAGGAAACTCCGAGATGGACGGTATCAACGCCACCGCAGCCGAGTTTTCCCCAGCCGATTCGAGCGGCGGCGTTCAATGTGGCAACCCCGATTGTCCCAGGGAGGTAATGTAGATGCATCCAGCACCACCAGGTGACAAAGAACACTGGATCCGAGGTGAGGACGACATATTACACATTCCAGACGCGACCGAAGACCCCTTGTGCGGCCACGAGACCCACAAATCTCCCTTCCACTACACGCAGATCGGGCTGGATGTCGATAGCGTAGAAGACTGGCGACTACAGTACGTTTGTGACGAATGCACGGGCCAGTTAGACGCCTGAGGTCGACGACCGGTCGTTAGACAGTCAGGATGACAGAATACAGTATCGGAACGAACCCCAATAGGTCGAACTATCGACCCACCCTAACGTTGTCGCTGGCCGGAATGGAGATTAAGTACCAACTTCTACATATCGCAGTCGCTCGAATCGCATATCCAAACCGTCGGAAACGAGCGGGTCGCGGTTACGCGGTCGCCGCCTCGATGGCGGCCTCCAGGTCCGCGACGATGTCCGCGGGATCCTCGATGCCGACCGAGAGGCGAACCATGTCGTCGGTGACGCCCGCGGCCTCCTTCTCTTCGTCCGTCAGCTGCTGGTGGGTCGTCGACGCGGGGTGGATGACGAGCGTCTTCGAGTCGCCGACGTTCGCGACCAGCGAGGCGAGGTCCGCCTCCTCGACGGTCGCCCGCGCGGCCTCGTAGCCGGCCTCCAGCCCGAAGGTGAGCATGCCGCCGTAGCCGCCTTCTAAGTACTCGCTCGCCTCCTCGTGGGTCTCGTGGTCCTCGAGGCCGGGGTAGTTCACCCACGCGACCTCGTCGTGGTCTTCGAGGTACTCGGCGACGACGCCCGCGTTCTCGCAGTGGCGGTCCATCCGCAGCGGGAGCGACTCCGTCTGCTGGAGCGTGTTCCACGCGTCGAACGGCGACTGCTGGTCACCGAGGTCGCGGAGCCCGCGGGTGATCGCCGCGAAGGTGAAGGCGGCGTCGCCGAACCGCTCGGCGAAGTTGATCCCGTGGTACGCGGGGTTGTCCTGCGCGATCTCCGGGTACTTCTCGGCGTGGTCGGCCCACGGGAACGAGCCGCCGTCGACGACGACGCCGCCGACCGTGGTGCCGTTGCCGGTGAGCCACTTCGTCGTCGACTCCCAGACGAGGTCGGCGCCGTGTTCGAGCGGGCGACAGAGGTACGGCGTCGCGAACGTGTTGTCGACGAACAGCGGGACGCCGTGGTCGTGCGCGATGTCGGCGATCCGCTGGATGTCGGGCGTGACGAGGGCGGGGTTGCCGATCGTCTCGAGGTGGACGTAGGCGGTGTCCTCGTCGATGGCCTCGGCGTACCCCTCGTAGTCGAGCGGGTCGACGAACCGCGTCGAGACGCCGCGGCGCTCCACGGAGTGGGTGAGGTAGGTGTAGGTGCCGCCGTACAGCGCTGACGACGAGACGATGTTGTCGCCCGCGGACGCGAGCAGGAACGTCGTCACGTCGAGCGCGGCCATGCCCGAGGCGGTCGCGACCGCGCCGACGCCGCCCTCCAGCGAGGCGATCCGCTCTTCGAGGGCGGCGTTGGTCGGGTTCATCAGCCGGGAGTAGACGTTGCCGGCCTCCTCTAAGGCGAAGAGGTCCGCGGCGTGGTCGGCGTCGTCGAACTGGTAGGCGGTCGTCTGGTAGATTGGCGTCGCGCGGGCGCCCGTCGTCGGGTCCGGGTCCTCCCCGGCGTGAACGCTTCGCGTGCTGAACTTCGGGGCGTCGTCTCCTTCGTCGGATGGCATAGATCCTCGTTCCGCAGCTGCGTAGTTAAATCCGGCCGGCCCGTGCCGACGTTTCCGGTATCTCGGAGACCGGCGCTGCGGATGACGAATCGGCCGGCGGGGCGCGGGTCGACCCGTAAACTCGTGCCAACCGTTAACAGCGTCGGGCCGTAACTTCACCTATGGGAACACAAGGTCCGCGCGGCGAGTCCGCCGAGCTGGAGGAGGTGCTGGGAGAGATCCCGGACGGGGTCTGGCAGTACCTCGCGCTCGGCGTCGCCCTCCTCGTCGGCGTCGCCCTCCTCGGACAGAGCCTCGTCTTCGGCGTCGCGGCGCTCGCGGTGCTTTTGGCGGCCGTCACGGTCGTCAGCGCCGTGGAGATCGTCGACGCCTACGACAAGGAGGCGCTCACCGTCTTCGGGGAGTACCGGAAGCTGCTCGAACCGGGCGTCCACGTCATCCCGCCGTTCGTCTCGCGGACGTACGCGTTCGACATGCGGACGCAGACGATCGACGTGCCGAGCCAGTCGGCGATCACGCGGGACAACTCTCCCGTGACGGCCGACGCGGTCGTCTACATCAAGGTGATGGACGCCAAGAAGGCGTTCCTAGAGGTCGACGACTACAAGAACGCCGTCTCCAACCTCGCGCAGACGACCCTCCGCGCCGTCATCGGCGACATGGAGCTCGACGACACGCTCTCCCAGCGGGAGCTGATCAACGACCGGATCAACGAGGAGCTCGACGAGCCCACCGACGAGTGGGGGATCCGCGTCGAGGCCGTCGAGGTCCGCGAGGTGAGCCCCTCACAGGAGGTCCAGCGCGCGATGGAGCAGCAGACCGGCGCGGAGCGCCGCCGCCGCGCGATGATCCTCGAAGCGCAGGGGGAACGCCGCTCCGCCGTCGAGCAGGCCGAGGGTGACAAGCAGTCCAACATCATCCGCGCACAGGGGGAAAAGCAGAGCCAGATCCTCGAAGCGCAGGGGGACGCGATTTCGACCGTGCTGCGGGCACGGTCCGCCGAGTCGATGGGCGAGCGCGCCATCATCGAGCGCGGCATGGAGACCTTAGAAGAGATCGGCAAAGGCGAGTCGACGACGTTCGTCCTCCCGCAGGAGCTCACCAGCCTCATCGGCCGCTACGGGAAGGCGCTCTCCGGCTCCGACGTCCAGCAGATGGAAGGACTGGATAGCAAGGAGTTCGACGAGGAGACGGAGAAGCTGCTCGGCTTGGAGGACATCGAGAGCGCGCTCGAACAGCTCGACACCGTGGCCGACAGCGACCTCCGGACCGACGAGACGCGGGACGCGGACACGGCCCGCGACGTCGACCTCGGCAAGCAGGAGGCGGCGACCCGCGAGGCCGACCGCGACATCGAGCTAGAGAGCGAAAGCGAGCGGCCGGGGACGTGAGCCCGACTACGGGTTAGCGGTCAGCTCTCACAGGCCCGACACTCGAGAATATCTCGACTGAATTTCTGTGCGGCGTTCACGCTGTGCTGGTAGTAGAGGCTCTTGACTCCTTTCTTCCAGGCTTCTATGTAGAGCTGATTGATCTCCTTGACGCTCACTTCGCTCGGGTCGATGGAGACGTTCACGCTCTGTGCCTGGTCGATGTGTTTCTGTCGCTGTGCCGCCTGGTTGATGATCGCCATCTGCGGTATCTCGGCGAACGTCTTGAACACCTCCTTCTCTTTGTCCGTCAGACAGTCGAGGTGTTGGACGCTCCCGTCCTTATTCGCGATGCTGTCCCAGACCTCGCGGGTGTCTTTACCCCGCTCCGCCAGCAGCGCCTGTAGGAATCTGTTCTTCTGCGTCGACTTCAGCTTCGCACCGTCGCGCACGAAGTAGTTCGACTTCAGCGGCTCGATGCTCGGACTGACCTGCCCCAGAATGACGCTGCTCGATTTCGTCGGCGCCACGCTCATCGTCGTCGTGTTCCGCCTGCCGTACCCCTCGAGAACCGCCGGCTCCCCGAACTCGTCGGCGAGCGCCTCGCTCGCCTCGTAGCTCCGCTCTCTGATCGTCCGGAATATCTCCTCGTTCTTCTCCATCGCCTCCATGCTGTCGAAGGGGATCATGTTACTCTGGAGGTAGCTGTGCCACCCGAGGACGCCGATCCCGATCGCCCTGTGTCGCTTCGCGAACCGCACGGCCCGCTCCATGAACCGGACTCCCTCCGTGCGCTGGATGAACTCCTCCATCACCGCGTCGAGGAACCGGGTCAGCGTCTCCACCGCGTCGGTGTCCTTCCACTCGTCGTAGTGGAGCGCGTTCATGCTCGAGAGACAGCAGACGAAGCTCTCGTCGGCGGTGGCCGGCAGCGCGATCTCGGTACAGAGGTTGGACGCGTTTATCTGGTAGTCCTTGTCCTTGTACACCTGCGGCTTCCCCTCGTTCATGTTCCCCCGGAAGATGATGTACGGAACGCCGACGTTGATCCGGGTCTCGATGATGTCCGCCCAGGTCTCCCGCTTCTCCTCGTCGCCGTCGATCATCGCCCGAAACCAGTCGTCGCCGACGATGACGCCGTAGTAGATGTCCTGTACCGGGTCCCCCTCGGTTTTGATGTTGAGCCACTCCTCCAGGTCGTCGTGTTCGACGTCGATGTAGCCGGCGAACTGCCCGCGCCGGGTTTCGCCCTGGCTGATGACGTTAATGATCGTGTCGAACAGCTCCGTGAAGCTGTAACTCCCGTTGCTCTTGCCGTTGTTCGTTATCTGACTGCCCCGCGGCCGCAGCTCGCCGAAGTACCCGCTCGTGCCGCCGCCCTGCTTGGTCATCTCACCCACCTCGGCTTGGGTGTAGAGGATACTCTCGATGTTGTCCTCCATGTAGCTGCCGAAACAGCTGATAGGGAGGCCTCTGTCCAGTCCGAAGTTGGCCCACACCGGGCTGGCGAGGCTGTAGAAGCCGCGGCTCATGTACTCGTAGAACCTGTCCGCGAAGCCCTCCTCGCCGAGGATCTCTTCGGCGCGCTCCGCTATCTGTCTGACTCGCTCTTCCGCTTCGACACCCTCGATCAGGTATCCCTCTCTGAGGAACTCCCTGCTGTCCTCGTTCAGCCAGTAAAACGGTTCATTATGCTGTTCCGCAACGCCGTCGAGTGCTGTTTGTGCCATCGTTAGAACATGTCCTCCGCGGTAACGCTCTGCGTGTGTTTGTTGTACGTGGTCGACCGCTTGCTGAAGAAGTCGTTATCCTTCGTCATCATGATGTCCTCGTCGAACCAGCGCGTCTCCTCGAGCAGGTCGTCGTCCGTCTCGAATATCGGTTCCACGCCGACGTTTGCGAGGCTCTGATTGAACCGGTCTCGCAGGAACACGTCGACGTGCGCCCGGGGGAGGAACTCCAGTTCGCCGTCGGCGAATATCCAGTCCAGAATCTCCGTCTCCGCCTCGTAGGCCTGCCGACAGGCCTCCTGGACGTCCTCCTCGAAGTCGTCGTCGAAGAGGTCCGGGTTCTCCGCTCTGATCGTCTCCACCAGCTCGACCCCGAACAGCCCGTGAATCTGCTCCTCCTTGCTGGTCGCTTCGACGGCGTTCGCTATCCCCGTGAACTTCTTTTCGTGCTTGTCGAAGCTCGTCATGATGAGAAACTGGCTGAACAGCGACACGTGCTCGACGAACGCGCTGAACAGCAGGATGCTCATCACGTACTCCCGCTCGTCGTCGCTCTCGCTCTTCTCCAGATACTGGTCGAGGTACTCGATCCGCTCTTTGATCGCCGGCTCCTCGGTCACCTGCTCGAAGTCGTCCGTGATCCCTAAGACGTCCAGTAGGTGACTGTACGCGTCCATGTGCCGCACCTCGCTTTCCGCGAAGGTCATGCCCACGTTCCCGACCTCGGCTTTGGGCATCTCCTCGTAGATGTCCGACCAGAACGTCTTCACCTGCACCTCGATCTGCGCGATAGCCAACATCGTCCGCTTGATAACCGTCTGCTCGGCGGGCGTCGTGTTGACCTTGAAATCCTGGACGTCCCCGTCGAAGTTGAACTCCGTGTGCACCCAGTAGCTGTTCCGGATCGCCTCGACGTAGTCGAGGAACTCGCCGTACTCGTAGGGCTTCAGCTGTGTTCGCTCCGAGAAGATGTCCGTCTCTCTCTCTGTGTCTGTACTCGCGTCGGTGTTCGCGTTGGTGTTCGCGTTTTCGCTTTCACTCATTTGGCCGTCTCGAACGTGACCGATCGCGTTGAATTGCCGCTGCCACTGTCTGTCGTCAGTCCGGTGGGTCCGACCGCAGTCGTGTCGCTCGGGAGACGGTCTCACAGCGTACCGTGTGTGTAGCCGTGTGAACCGTATCGGACCACACAGACTCCACTGGGATAAGTATTACCAACAGAGTTGTAATATAACAATCTAACTTTCATAACGGGAGATCGAGGTCGGTCCCCCGATCCGCGAACGGGCGGTGCCGAGACGGGGACTGCGCGGTGATCTCCGGAGACGGGCGATCGCGACAGCACCCAACTGGCGGCGTCGAACCCCCGCGCTGGTCCGATTGCGAGGGCTCCGACGAGCGGTTCGGCGAGAAGCGCGAACTCAGAGCCAGCCGCGAGCGAGCGGCCGGGAAGCTGATCGGCGGCGAGCGAGCGGGGCCGGCAATCAGGGCCGCCGGCGCTCAGGGCCGCCAGCGCTCGGGGTCGACCGCCCAGAGGAGGGCGACGGCGACGGCGCCGCCGACGCCGCCGGCGACCAGCGAGAGGGGGTCGGACGCGCCCGCCGCGATCGCCACCAGTAACAGGACCGCGCCGGCGAGGAGCGCGCCGGTGTCCTCGGTGGTCGTCGCCTGAACCACCGGCGCTAGGGCCGCACCGACGACGGCGCCGGCGGCGATCCCGCTGCCCCGCCCGATGAGGGCCGCGTGCGCCGCCGGATTTGTCGCCGTCTCGGGGACCGACGCGGGGGCGAGTACGAGACCGACGCCGAACGCGAACGCGGCGGCGGCGCCGAGCGCGGGCGCGACCAGCGCGGCGCGCGCGGAGCGCTCGGTGCCGCCCGCGGCGGCCGCGCCGCCGACGAGCAGGACCGACCCGGCCGCGAGGAGTGCGGGGGCGGCGAGGAACGAGACGGGCGAAGGGGTGACGAAGGCGATTCCCTCTGCCGACGACGGCGAGGGGACGAAGCCGGGCGCGACCGTTCCGGCCAGCCCGAGCGCGGCGGCGGCGGCGACGAGGAGGGCCGATCCGAGGAGCCGACTGCGGAGTGACATGGAGGGTCGGACGCGTTCCGATCACAAAACGATCGCGGGACCGAGTCGAGGAAGGGGCGCCTCGGGCCGAGCGCACTCACACCGTGATTCCGGCGCGCCCGTCACCGATGGCAACGATCACGCGCTCCGGCGGCCCGCGCTCGTCGGTGAGCCGCAACAGGAGCGTCTTCACGACCGGCTCGTCGGTCTCGATCTCGCCGCGGACGCCGCTCCGGTCGACGGCGATCCGGAGCGAGCGGTCGCCCGTGCGGCTGATCCCGCCGAGTCGGAGTTTGACCTCCGGCGCCGTGAGCCGCTGAGCGATCACGAGGACCGCGTCGCCGCCGTCGTCGACGAAGTCGGTGCGCTCGACGAACTCGCGGGACTCGGTCGCGTCGGGCTTGAGCGCGCCCCGGGCCGCGTCGGCGGAGCGGAAGGAGGCCGCGTGCGTCACCAGCTCCTCGGGCCGGGCGAGGACGCTGCGTTCGTCGACCATCGGGTTGCCGTCGACGTAGCGGCTCCGCACGCCGAGGTCGCCGGGCGTGGAGGCGGCGACGTCGTGGAGGCGATCGACGCACCCGCCGGTGGCGACGGCGAGCGCGCCGGCGACGACCGCGCGACGGTACACGTGCCCGACTGCGACGCAGCGAGGTAAAAACCCCGTCGTCACGGTGACGCGGACTGAGAATCGGAGCGGCGGGGGCAGCGCGTGCGCCGTCGACGGTCGCGGCGGGGACGACGGCGCCGGGAGGCAACGCGCGCCGACGGCGACCGTTACTCGTCCATGGCCGGCGCGGGGACGCCCTCGTCGCCCGCGTCGAGCTCGAAGGCGCGCCGCAGCTCCGCGATCCGGTCGCGGATGTCGGCCGCCAGCTCGAACTCCAGGTTGCTCGCGGCCTCGTCCATCCGGTCTTCGAGCGCCTCGATCTGCGCTTTCGCCTCGTCTTCGCTCTCCACGTCGCCGACGCTGACCGACGAGGTGTCCGTCTTCGAGCCGGGGAGGTTCGTCTCGCTCACCGGCTTGTCGATGGTGGTCGCCTCGTAGCCGTGTTCGGCGTTGTACTCCAGCTGGATCTCGCGGCGGCGCTGGGTCTCCTCGATGGCTTCCTCCATCGAGTCGGTCACCTCGTCGGCGTAGAGGACGACCTCGCCGTTGACGTTGCGGGCGGCCCGCCCCATCGTCTGGACGAGGGTGGTGGTGGAGCGGAGGAACCCCTCCTGGTCGGCGTCGAGGATGGCGACGAGGCTCACCTCCGGGATGTCGAGCCCCTCGCGGAGCAGGTTGATGCCGACGAGCACGTCGATGTTTCCGAGGCGGAGGTCGCGGATGATCTCGTGGCGTTCGAGGGTGTCCGTCTCGTCGTGCATGTACGCCACGTCGACGCCGGCCTCTTCCAGGTACTCCGTGAGGTCCTCCGCCATTCGCTTGGTGAGCGTGGTGACGAGCACGCGCTCGTCGCGCTCGATCCGCTCGTCGACGCGTTCGAGGAGGTCGTCGACCTGCCCCGTCGCCTCCGTCACCTCCACCTTCGGGTCGACGAGGTGGGTCGGGCGGACGATCTGCTCGACGATCCGGTCGGAGGTCTCGCGCTCGTAGTCGCCGGGCGTCGCCGACACGTAGAGCGTGCGGTCCGTCTTCTCCTCGAACTCCTCGAAGGTGAGGGGTCGGTTGTCGTAGGCGGTCGGGAGCCGGAACCCGTTCTCGACGAGCGAGTCTTTGCGGGATTTATCGCCCTCGTACTGGCCTTTGATCTGGGGGATCGTCTGGTGGGACTCGTCGACGACGGTGAGGAAGTCGTCGGGGAAGTAGTCCAGCAGGGTGTAGGGGGCGTCGCCCGACTCGCGGTCGTCCATGTGGACGGAGTAGTTCTCGATTCCGGAGCAGTAGCCCGCCTCGCGGAGCATCTCCAGGTCGAAGGTGGTGCGTTCCTCGATGCGCTGGGCCGCCACGAGGTCCCCCTGCCGCTCGAAGTAGCTCACGCGCTTCTCCATCAGGTCCTCGATCTCCGCGATCGCCTGTTCGAGCTTGTCGTCCGGGATCGAGTAGTGCTCCGCCGGGTGGAGCATGACGGCGGGCTCCTCGCTCACGACCTCACCGTGCATCGGATCGACCTTGATCATGCGGTCGATCTCGTCGCCCCACAGCTCGACGCGAACCGCGTACCGGCCGTACATCGGGTAGATCTCGACGGTGTCGCCCCGGACGCGGAAGGTGCCCTGCGTGAAGTCCACGTCGTTGCGCTCGTAGTTCAGGTCGACGAGGTCGGCGAGCAGCTCCTCGCGGCCGATCTGCTCGCCGACTTCGAGGCGCAGCGCCATGTCCCGGTAGTTCTGCGGGTCGCCGAGGCCGTAGATGGCAGAGACCGAGGCGACGACGATCACGTCGTCTCTGGTGAGGAGGGAGCGCGTCGCCGAGTGGCGCAGGCGGTCGATCTCCTCGTTTATCGACATCTCCTTGTCGATGAACGTGTCCGTCTGCTCGACGTACGCCTCCGGCTGGTAGTAGTCGTAGTACGAGACGAAGTACTCGACCGCGTTGTCCGGGAACAGCTCGCGGAACTCCTCGTACAGCTGGGCCGCCAGCGTCTTATTGTGTGCTAACACGAGGGTGGGTTGATCGAGTTCCTCGGCGACCCACGAGACGGTGTTCGTCTTCCCGGACCCCGTCACGCCGAGGAGGGTCTGTTTTTCGGCGCCCGACTCGAACCCCTCGACCAGTTGCTCGATGGCCTCGGGCTGGTCGCCCGCGGGCTCGAACGGGGCGTCGACGCGGAGGGGGCGGTCGACGGTCGGGCGGTCCTCGGAGAGGGGGGAGTCGGCGTCGCTCACGATACGCGTCGTTGGGCGGCGAGACACTTGAGCGGCGCGGCTACGTCGGTGACTGCGACGAAACCGGTCTCGCGCGGACGTTTCCGCGTGGGGGAAGACCGATTACCGATCGGGCTGAACGCACATCCGTGTCCCTCCTCACACCGGCCGCCGCGTTCGGCGCGGCTCTCGTCCTGTTCGTCTGGCTCGCGTCCGGCGTCTGGGTCAACTTTGACGCCCACGCTCGCGGGAGCGACTATCCGGCCGTTTGGGGGGTTCTCGCACCGCTTTCGGGCGTCGTGTTGTTCTACTACCTGCTGTGGTGGCGTCGCAGTCGGTCTCGGGAGTGGTCGCCGTCCCAACTGGAGCGAGCCACCGCCACCGTCGTTATCGCCGGTCTCGGTGGATTGATCGTCGGGAGTCTCGTGTCGCCGCCCGATCCGACCTCGCAGTTGACCACGTGGCCGATCGCGTTCGCCGGCTGTCTCCCAGTCGCGTACTGGCTGGTCAGGAGGAGATTCGACACGACCGGCGGCTCGCTTATAAATAGTTGAGAATAGATCGGCGACGAACACCGGCAAAGCCCCAGCCGCGAGGACTCGCGCGGCTTGCTGTGCTCCTCGCTCAGTCGCTTGCGCTCCTTCGCTGCGGTGCTTACTGCGCCGTGCTTCGTCCTCGCGGCTGCCCCTTTGAGTCCCGCCCCGCACCGCAACCGCGCCTCACGCCTCCCCAGCCTCGTCGCTGACGGCGTCAGCCGCCAGCGACTCCCTCGCACGCGCTCCTCGCGCCCTGTGGTCGCTCGGAGGCGCGCGCCACCGCAATCGATTTCTCCGTCCTACACGTCTCAATTGTCGGCCGCACGCGACGCGAACACCCATGTCCAATCCTCACTCACTGTCCTCGTCTCGGTCGATCATCTCCGTAACCTCCTCCCGCGAGACGAGCTCGGAACTCTCGGTCCGGAGCTCGTGCTCGCTCGTCGCGATCTGTCGCCATCCCTCCCGCGAGAAGTCGGGGTGTTTGACGGCGTCTCGGACGGCGTACCGGAGGAACTCGCTCCGGGAGTTGAACCCCTGCTCCTTCCACGTCGCGTCGATGTCGTCGAGGAACGGCTTCCCGAGACGGAGGTTGATCTGCACCGTCTCCGGGCCGCCGTCGTCGGACCCCGTATCGGCGTTTGACATATATGCTTGCTTTACGCACGTATAGACATAGCTGTTTTGCCGAAGAGGCCGCGCAATCGGACGAAAACGTTTCCCCCTGTCCCCGCGACGCGTTCCGTATGCGCATCGCCGTCCCCAACAAGGGTCGCCTGCACGAGCCGACGCTCTCGCTGTTGGAGCGCGCGGGGCTCCACGTCGAGGAGACCGCCGACCGCCAGCTGTACGCCGACACCGTCGACGAGGACGTGACGGTGCTTTTCGCGCGGGCGGCCGACATCCCCGAGTACGTCCGCGACGGCGCCGCGGATCTCGGCGTCACCGGCCTCGACCAAGCGGCCGAGTCGGGCGGCGTCGCAGAGTCCGCAGACGAGGCGGACGACGACGACCTCGTCGACCTGCTCGATTTAGGCTACGGCTCCTGTAAGCTCGTCCTCGCGGCTCCCGAGGACGGCGACGTGGCGGCCGTCGAGGATCTGGCCGGCAAGACCGTCGCCACCGAGTTCCCGAACGTCACCCGCGACTACCTCGACCGCGTGGCCGTCGACGCCGACGTGGTGACCGTGACGGGCGCGACGGAACTGACCCCGCACGTCGACATGGCCGACGCCATCGTCGACATCACCTCGACGGGGACGACGTTGAAGGTGAATCGGCTGGCGGTGATCGACGACGTGCTCGACTCCTCGGTGCGGCTGTTCGCCCGCCCGGACGTGGTCGACGACCCGAAGGTCGAGCAGGTGGTGACCGCCTTCGAGTCCGTCCTCGCGGCGGACGGCCGCCGCTACCTGATGATGAACGCTCCAAAGGCGCGACTCGACGAGGTGAAAGAGGTGATCCCCGGGCTCGGCGGCCCGACCGTGATGGACGTCGAGGCCGACGAGAACGGGAACGGGATGGTGGCGGTCCACGCCGTCGTCGACGAGCGCGACGTGTTCGAGACCATCTCGGAGCTGCGCTCCGTCGGCGCGACGGGCATCCTCGTCACCGAGATCGAGCGGCTGGTGGAGTGAGAACGGGTCTCAGGTCCCGTTAGCGCTCTCCTCGCCGGGCTCGCCGATCAGCCGCACCTTCTCGGCGCGCGACAGCGACTTGATCGCGTGCTCTCGCGACATCGCCGCCGACTTCGAGTCGAACGACTCGACGTGGCGCAGGGCGACTGGGGTCCGCCCGCGCGTGTACTTGGCGCCCTCCCCGGCGTCGTGTTCGGCGACGCGGCGCTCGACGTCCGTCGTGTACCCGGTGTAGAGGGTACCGTCGGCGCACTCGATCACGTACACAGAAGAACGAGGAGGAAGCCCACGGCATCAGCCGTGGGAGGAATCCGACATTACTCGTCAGAACCAACGAGCGATAGCAACTTGACTCCCCACTACCAGCCGCAGAATTTATGAATAAATAGATTAACATGTGAAATACAGATGGGGGATGTGATTCGCACCGTCAAAATCAAACTTGACGTGCCCGAGGGGCGGTGCGACGACCTCCATCAGACGAAAGAACAGTTCCTCCACTGTGCGAACACGACCGCAGCATGGGCGTGGAGACACCCGGACGAACATTGCGTCACGTCGAAACAACAAGCCGAGAACGCGCTCTACGAGCGACTCCGGGATGAAACAGAACTAACAGCGAACCTCGTTCAAAAAGGGATTCGACGCGCTATCGAGGCCACAAAAAGCGGTGTTGCCCGACTCAAGAAGGGCGAAACCACCAGTCAACCGCAGTTCGACGCGTGGAGCGTCGTCTACGACAAACGAAGTGCGACGTTCCACCGCGACCACGTCTCCCTTTCCACGGTGAACGGGCGTGTCGAGTGTGAGTACGTACTTCCTGATAATCCTGAGGAGACACCGATCGGCGAGTACCTACTGAACGAGGAGTACGAGTTCCGGATGTCCACGCTTCAGTACGACCGCTCGACCGAGGCGTTCTATCTCCACGCGCGACTGCGCCGTACTGAACGCGACGGGCATGAGCAGTCCACGGCTGCTTCTTTTGACGCCGAGCACAGAACAGTCCTTGGCGTTGACCTGAACGTGGACGGCTCGCTCGCCGTGACTTCTACGGGTGCGTTCATCGGGAACGCCGACGAGATCAACCATCGACGCCGCGAGTTCGAGAAGACGCGCGGATCGATGCAGCAGACAGGGACACGGTCGGCGCACCTGTCGATCCAGTCGATGGACGACCGAGAACACCGCTGGATACAGGACGAACTCCATCGTGCTTCGAACCAGATTCTCGACGAAGCTCGCGATCACGGGTGTACGCACGTCGCGTTCGAGAACCTGACGGATATCCGCGATCGGATGACTGGTGCGAAGCGATTCCACGCGTGGGCGTTCCGACGCTTGTACGAGTACGTCGAGTACAAAGCCGAGCTGCTCGATGTCGAGGTCGAGCAGGTGAGCCCGGCGTACACGAGCCAGCGGTGTTCGAAGTGCGGCTTTACACACGAGAGGAATCGGGAGTCGAAGCACCAGTTCGCGTGTCAGAAGTGCGAGTACGAGCTGAACGCGGACTACAACGCGAGCAAGAACATCGCTCGGAAACTGCTTAAACGACTCCATTCGGGGCAGAAGTCTTCGGATGGAGGCGCACCCTGTCAGTGTGCGCTGACGTCAGGGACGCTGAACCTGAACGGCGGATTCACCGCCAGCGTCGATTCGACGACAGAAGGGGAGTCCACTGACAAGCCCACGACTTCAGTCGTGGGTTACTGACGTACACGTGGTGGTCGGCCACGGTCGGCCGTCCGGGCGCGAGCGCAAAGTGGGTACGGATGTGCCCGAACCGAGGACGAGACGGAGCCGCCGCTCTCCGTGCGCTCGGTCTCCGATCGGCGTTTCGCCGGTCAGTCCCCGGTTCGCGTCCGCTCGCGAGACACCTCGGCGATGCCCGCGTTCGCGGAGCACTTCGGGCACGCGTTCAGGTCGCCGCGCTCGTCCGCGAAGACGCGCGCGAAGCGGTCCGAGACGTGCGACCCGCAGTGGTCACAGCGTGGCATGTGATGCCGACGTACGTCGGCAGTTACCGTACGGACTCGACGAACAAATACCCTTTCTCGGGCCCGCCGACTGCCGGTATTCGCCCGTTTAATCCCACCCGGAACGCGCCGAGACTCGCGGGAGTCCGCGAGGGGTGATCGCGGCGGTCGCGTCGGCGGTCGGCCGGTGCGGACGGGACCGCTCACTCGGCCCGCGCCGCGTCGACCGCGCGGGCGATCAGGCCGGCCTGCGCGCCGGCGACGAAGCCGGCGTCGACGTTGACGGTCGTGAGCACGGAACACGACTGGAGCGCGCCCGAAAGCGCCGCGATCCCCTCGCCGCCGACGCCGTAGCCGGTCGAGACGGGAAGCGCGATCACGGGGGCGTCGACGAGGCCGGCGACGACGGTCGGCAGGGCGCCCTCGCGGCCGGCCGCGACGACGACGACGTCGGCCTCGCGGATCCGGTCGACCTGGTCTAAGATTCGGTCGAGGTTGGCGACGCCGACGTCGTCGACCCGGTCGACCGCGGCCCCGACCTCGCGGGCGACGACCGCCGCCTCGCCGGCGACGGGCGCGTCCGCGGTCCCGGCGGCCACGACCGCGACCGCGGCGTCGAGCGACGGGGGCTCGAAGTCGGCGGCGTGCGCGACGACGGTCCCGGTCCGGTCGTCGCGGTCGACCGTCGCGCCCGGGTCGCCGTCGCCGACAGCCGACGCGACCGCCGCCGCCGTCGCCTCGTCCGCGCGCGTCACCAGCGCCCGCCCCGTCGTTTCGACCGCCGTCGTCGCCAGCGCGGCGACCTCCGCGGGCGTCTTCCCCTCCGCGAGGATCGCCTCGGGGATCCCGCGCCGCCGCTCGCGGGCGGCGTCGAACCGCCCCGCGTCCGTGGTCGCGTAGCCCGCGAGCCGCGACTCCGCCTCCTCGACGCCGATCTCGCCCGCTTCGAGCGCCGCAAGCGTCTCTCGCATGCCGGACCGTCGGCGGGGGAGCCGGTCGAACCTGTCGGTTCGCCGCGGGAGAGCGCCGCGCGCGAAGCGATCAGGGGTCGAAACGCACTCGCGAGCGTCACGCGACGGGGATCCGGCCCGGTCGAGGCGAGTCCGAGGCGGTGTCGAGAGGGGTTCGGAGCGCGTTCGAGCCGGAACGGAGACGAGAATCTCACAAGATTTATAAGTGACTGTGTTCGCAGCCCCCCGCGAACCGGCTTCACGGCGCCCCTCGCGGGCGAATTCAGGAACTCTTATTAACCATCACCGGGAAGGACCGATCGCATGGCAGACCTCATTGTCAAAGCGGCCGTCAAGGAAGCCCTGGACGACAAGAACGTCGCTTCGGACTTCTACGACGCGCTGGACGACGAAGTGGACGAGCTGCTCGAAGACGCCGCGCGCCGCGCCGAGGCCAACGACCGGAAGACGGTCCAGCCGCGCGACCTCTAAGACGGAACTCGTTTCCGTTCCATTTTATTTGGACGCTACGTGACGAGCGGCCGCGCTGTCGGCCGTGGCGCCGTGATTCGCCGGTTTCAGAGCTCGTCGACCCGGACGCCCGACTCCGTCCCGACGTGGACCTCGTCCGCGAGCCCGACGAAGAGGCCGTGTTCGACGACGCCCGGAGTCGACGACAGCGTCGCGGACAGGGCGGCCGGATCGGCGATCTCGCCGAACGCGCAGTCGGCCACGAGGTTCCCGTTATCGGTCACCACGGGGCCGTCCTTCCGCTCCGCGCACCGCAGCGTCGGCTCGCCGCCCGCCTCCCGGACCGCCGCGGCGACCGCGGTCCGCCCCGCGGGGAGTACCTCGACCGGGACCGACCGGTCCAGCCGCGGCGACTCCTTCGAAGGGTCGGCGACGACGAGAAAGCGGTCGGCCGCGGCGTCGACGAGCTTCTCGCGGGCGTGCGCCGCGCCGCCGCCCTTTATCAGCGCGCCGCCGGGAGCGGGGTCGTCGCCGTCCGCCTCGCCCCCGGCGTCGCCCCCGTCCCCGGTTCCCGTCGCCACCTGGTCCGCCCCGTCGATGGCGACGTCGATCCCCGGCCCGTCCGGTCCGACCGCCTCGGGGAGGTCGAGGCACGGGATTCCCTCCTCGGCCGCGAGTTCGCGGCTCGCGAAGGAGGTGGGAACACCTCGGATGTCGAGCCCGGCGTCGACCCGGTCGCCGAGCCGCCGGATCGCGTGCGCCGCCGTCGACCCGGTCCCCAGGCCGACTACGTCGCCGTCAGTCACCGCCGCGGCCGCCGACTCGCCGGCGCGTCGCTTCATCGCGTCGCTCCCGCCGCTCGTCTTCATGGCGTCGACTGCGTTCGGGGGCGTTGAAAAGGCGTCGGGGCTGAAAGCGGTCGGTCCTGTTGAAATCGTTAGCGGTTGATACTTTATGTGTTCAATCGCTCAGTACAGACGTAGCGACGAGCGATTTCGGGAGTGAGTATCGCAGATCGGCGGTAGCAGGAGCATATTTAAAAGGCGATGAGCGATGGCGACGATCGCTTATAAAAGAACACCGCGATGCGGTGGCGCGCCTGCGAGCGGCCGCCACCGGCGGCCGCGAGCCAGCCCGCGAGGGAGTCAGTCGCCGGAGCGAAGCGGAGGCGACTGACGAGGTTGGGGAGGCGTGAGGTGCTGTGCGGTTGCGGCTGGGTTGGACTCAAAGGGGCAGTCGTGAGGACGGCGCAGGCGACGCAAGCACCGCAGGGAGCGAGCATCGCGAGCGACTGAGGAGCGCAGCGAGCGTGCGCCGTCCTTACGGCTGGGGCTTTGAGAGTGTCCACCGTAGCACCGCCCTACGCATATAAACAACCGATACCGACACCGTGATCCGACTTATAAACGACTGACCAACTGTATCGATACACGTACTTCCGCTACCGATCGAGAAGCACTCTTCAGTGACCGGCGGTTACGAACAAAATATATTTAAAAATGATATTCAACAGAGCAAGCGGCCGACTTCGCCGTCACTCCAGCCGGTCCAGCACCGCCTCCGCGTCGTACGCGAGCGAGAGCTCCCGCGAGCGGCCGCGGCCGTCGACGTCGGCGTACTCCGCGTCGATGACGCCGAGCTGGTCGAGCTTGTTGATGATCTCCGAATAGCGGGTGTAGCCGAGGTCGGTCTCGTCGTTGAAGGCGTCGTACACCGCGCCGGCGCGCTCGCCGTCGTGTTCGGCGAGGACGCGGACGAGGTCGCGCTCGGACTCCGAGAGCCCGCGGAGCGACCGCGAGAGGTGGACGTGCTTCGACTTGTCGTACGCGTCCTCGACGTCCTCCTCGGAGATCGTCTTCGACGCGCGCATCTCGGCGTTGAGCCCGGCGCGGCGCAGCAGGTCGATCCCGACCCGGAGGTCCCCGCTGTCGGCGGTGAGGTCCGCGACCCGCTCCAGCTCGGCGTCGCCGATGACCCCCTCGTGGAAGCCGCGCTTGGCGCGCTCGGCGAGGATGTCGTAGATCTCGGTCGCGTCGTAGACGGGGAAGTACACCTCCTCGGGGCGGAAGACGGACTGGACCCGAGTGTCGAGGTCGTCGATCACGTCGAGGCCGAGGTCCGAGGAGACGACGATGACGCCGATCTTCGCGCCGGAGTGGGCCTCGTGGGCGCGCAGGAGGGAGTACAGCGTGTCTGACGCCTCGTTCTCGTAGAAGAGGTAGTTCACGTCGTCGAGGGCGACGACCAAGACCTCGTCCTCCTCGACGAGCCGGTCGGTGATCTGGCCGAACAGCTTCTTGAAGGAGATGCCGGAGGAGGGGGGTTCGTACTCGAAGATCCCCTCGAACAGCCGGGAGAACACCGCGTAGCGCGTCGAGTCGACCTGGCAGTTGACGCGCACCGTCCGCACCTCGGTCCGGGCGCCGAGCTCGCCGAACAGCTTCTGGACCGCGGTGGTCTTCCCCGTTCCCGGCGGCCCGCGGACCATCGTGTTGAGCGGGCGGGAGCCGCGGACGGCGGGGCGGAGCGCGTACTTGAGGTTCTCCAGCTGGCTCTCCCGGTGGCGGAACGTCTCGGGGACGTGGTCGATCTCGAACACCGACTCGTCGCGGAACACGGACTCGTCCCACGAGAGCATGTCCCCGGCGTCCCCGGTCATGCGAGTACCACGAGAGGCCGCGCACTTAACCGTTGCCCGGCGCCGGAGCGAAACTGAAACTTGTCGCGCGAGCCCCGAAGGGAAGCGATTCCGCCGATCGGTCGTTCACTCTCGGTCCGCCCCGATCGCGGTCTCGGTCGCCGCGATCCCGCTCGCGTCCGCCCGGTCGGCGCTCGCGTCGCCGCGACGCAACACAAGCACGTGACGCGTCAGCGACCGGTGGACGCGGCGCTCGAACGCCGCGTCGACGGTCCACCCGGCGTCGCGGGCGGGGGCGCGCCAGTCGCGGTCGGCGACCAGCACCGCGCGGGGCGCGACCCGAGCGGCCTCGTCGAGCGCGCCCGCGACGAGATCGGCGAGCTCGTGGCGCGCGATCTTCGACTGCCGACCGTACGGGGCGTCGAACGCGACGCCGTCGACGGCGTCGTCAGAGAGGGGCAGCGCGGTCGCGTCGCCGCGCGCGACGTGCCACTCCGGGAATCCGTCAGTGTCGGGAGTACCGAGGTACTCGCGGAAGTTCTCTCGCGCGCCGCGGACCATCTTCGCCTGCGCGTCGCAGGCGACGGCGTCGGCGCCCACGAGCCCGGCCTCCAGCGGGAGCCCGCCGGTGCCGCACATCGGATCGAGCAGGGTCCGCCCGGGTGCGGCGCCCGCGAGGTTGGCGTAGGCGCGGGCGTCCGCGGGGGCCATGCTCCCCGGCTGGAAGAAGGGGCGGTCGGTGGGGTTCGGGGCGAAGTCGCGGGCCGCCTCGGCCGCGACCCAGCCGAGCGCGCAGCAGTCCGCGTCGCCGCCGTCGGCGCCGGCCACCGCGTCGTGTTCGGCGCGCGGGCCGGCCGAAAAGAGCGCGCGGAGGACGTGGTCGGGGTCGTCGAGGTCGACGTCGAACCCGCGGTCGACGAGGACGCCGCCGAGCGCGCGCTCGGCCGCCTCGGTGGAGACCCCGGACGTGCCCCGGACGTTCCGGGCGCGGACCGCGACGCTCCCGGATCGGTCGAGCGACGCGGCCCGGAGCGCGGCGGCCGCGGCGTCGACGTCGGCGTCGGTCCGCGCGACCGCCTCGTGGGCGGCGCGGGTGTACGCGAGCCGGCGGACGCGGGCGCGGTCGATCCCGCCGGCCCGCGCGATCCCCGGCGCGAGGAGGTCGACGCCGGCCGCGGCGGTCGCGGCCTCGCGGGCCGCGAACGCGTCGGTCTCGCCGGCGAGTTCGAGCCAGTACACGCCGCCTGCTCCGCGCGGCGGCGCCAATAGCGTGGCGGTTCCGACCAGCCACCTTTTTACGGCGTTCGGGCGAGAGTGGAGGTAATGACGGCCGACCCGAAGGAGACGATCACCGTAGAGAACGTCGTCGCTTCCACGGGGATCGGACAGGAGCTCGATCTCCAGAGCGTCGCGATGGACCTCGAGGGGGCCGACTACGACCCCGAGCAGTTCCCCGGGCTCGTCTACCGCACCACGGACCCGAAGTCGGCCGCCCTGATCTTCCGCTCCGGGAAGATCGTCTGCACCGGCGCGAACTCGATCGAGGCGGTCCACGAGAGCCTCGACATCGTCTTCGATGAGCTCCGGGCGCTCCAGATCCCGATCGAGGACCCGGAGGTCACGGTCCAGAACATCGTCACCTCGGCCGACCTCGGCGAGAGCCTGAACCTGAACGCCATCGCGATCGGCCTCGGCTTGGAACACATCGAGTACGAGCCGGAGCAGTTCCCCGGCCTCGTCTACCGCCTCGACGAGCCGGAGGTCGTCGCGCTGCTGTTCGGGAGCGGCAAGGTGGTCGTCACCGGCGGGACGACCCCCGACGACGCCGCGGCCGCCGTCGACGTGATCGTCGAGGAGCTGAACGGCCTCGGACTGCTGGAGTGACGACGCGGACCGAAGCGGCCCGCGGCGGACGGGGGAACGCCGCGCCCGCGACGCGGATGCGACGGCGCCGACCCGTTCCGCGGCCACTTTTACCCCTCGTCCCGTAGCCCGACCATGCTCTTACAGACGGTGACGCCGGTCTCCGTGCTCGGGACGACCGTCCTGCTGGCGCTGTTCCTCTCCGTCACCGCGCACATCGCGGCCCGGAACGTCCTCGGCGACGTCGACCCGCGGCGTGCCCTTTACATCGGCCCGCTGCCCGCGGTGATAAGCGTCGTCGGGAACGCGTTCGAACTCTCCGGGGCGCTCATTCTCCTCGCCGCGCTCCTCGTCGACGGGACGATGTTCCGGTGGAGCTACGAACAGCCGCGGCGGGCGGTGGTCGTGATGACGCTGATCCACGCCGTGGTCACGACGCTGCTCAGCGGGCTCCTGCTCGTGGCCTCGATCCTGCTCGCGTCGATGCCGGGGTGATCGGCAGAGACGCCCGCCGCGCGCGACCGCCTCACGGCGACGGCGGCGGCCCGTCGTACGCGTCGTGATCCTGATAGAAGTTCAGCATCGCGAACTTCAGCTTCTCGGGGTCGACGTCGAGCAGTTCCTCGCGCTCCTCGGGCGGGAAGGCGGAGCGGACCGAGTACTTCCCCATGTCGGCGGTCGTGTAGCGGCGGTCGGCGAGGATCCGGACGCCGAAGTCGTCGGGGCCGCGGATCACCCGGCCGAGCGCCTGCCGCGTCTTGCGGATCGTCGGGATCTCGACGGCGTAGGTCCACCCCGGGTCGCGGGAGCGGTCGCGGTCCGCGAAGGCGCGGTCGTAGGCGTCCTGAACCGCCTCGGTGCGGTCCGAGAGGTGCGGGTACGGGACGCCGACCACGACGACCGTGCGGGCGTCGTCGCCGTCGAAGCTCACCCCCTCCCCGAGCGTCCCCCACAGTGAGGTGAACAGCGCGGCGCCGTCGCTCTCGACGAACTCGCTGCGGAGCGCCTCCTCGTCGACGCCCGGACCGTCGAGGTGGATCGGGCCGAGGTCGGCGGCGGCGGTCTCAGGGGAGCCGTCCGTGAGCCGCTCGTGGTACCGTTCGGCCTCGGCGTACGAGGGGAAAAAGGCGAGCGTGTTGCCGGGCGTGAACCGGATCGCGTCGCGGAGCAGCGACGACACCGCCGCCTGCGTCTCCGGGTCGTTTCGGTCGGAGGCGAAGAGCGGCGGCACGTCGGCGGCGAACGTCCGGCGGTTCGCCTCGGGGTAGCCCATCTCGTAGGCCATCGACGCGACGTCTTCCAGCCCCAGCACGTCCTCGGTCACGTCGAACGGGCGCAGCGTCGCGCTCATCAGGACGGAGGCGGCCACCTCGTCGAACAGCTCGCTGGTGACGTTCCGCGGGATACAGGTGTACAGCTCCGCCCGCCCGTACACCTCGTCGGTGCCCGCGTCGCGCCGGACGGAGACCACCGGATACTGGCCGAACTCGACCCCCTCGTCCATCCACGTCGCGACGAACCGGGCGGCCGCGAGCGTCTGCGACTCCGACCGAGTCGTCGCCTCCCCGTCGCGGTAGCGGCGCTCGTACTCCTCGTCTATCGCCTGTCCGAGCTGCACGGCGAGCTCGGCCTCGGTGTCTATCCCCCGGCCCTCGTAATTGCGGAGGAACGCCAGCGTGAGGTCGTCGCGACGGTCGTCGTTGGCGATCGAAACGTCCTCCCAGCTCTCGTCGACCCCGCCGAACCCGAGCGCGTCCTCGTACGTCTCGACGAGGGCCTCGCGGAAGGCGCGGAGGACGTTCTCGGCGGGTTCCGCGCGGGAGTCGTCGCTGTCGGCCAGCTCGTCGAGCGCGGCGTCTAAGGTGTTCTCGGTCAGCGTCCGCGTGGCGTGGTCGCGGGCGGCGTCCTCGATGTTGTGCGCCTCGTCGAAGACGGTGATTATCTCGCTCGGGTCGCGGTCGATCCAGCGGAAGAACTGCTCGCGGATGTTCGGGTCGAGCAGGTGGTGGTAGTTACAGACGACGAGGTCGACCCCCTCCATCCCCTCCTTTAACAGCTCGTAGCCGCACAGCTCGCGCTCGTCGGCGTACTCGTACACGTCGTCGGGGGTCCGGACGTCATCGAAGAGCCACGAGAAGAACTCGTCGGTGTCGCGGGTGAGGTTGTTGCGGTAGTGTTCGCAGACGTTGGCGGTCTCGTACTCGTCGACTTCGGCCTCCAGCTCGTCGAGCTCCTCCATGATCGCCTCGCGAGCCTCCGCGGCGCCCGCGTCGCCCTCGCGGCTCTCGGCCAGCAGCTCGCGCTGGCGCGACTCCAGCTCGCGCACCTCGCTCTCCGTCTCCACCATCTCGCGGGTGGTGTCCCGGAGGGTCTGACACTCTTGGTAGTCGACGTCGATGTGGCACATCGACGACTTTCCTTTAAATACGACCGCGCGAATGGGCTCCTCGCGGGTGATCGCGCGGGCGTCCTCGACGAACTGCCGCATCTGCTGGTGGACGTTGGTCGTGATGACGACCGTGCGGTCGTGCTCGCGGGCGTGTTCGAGCGCGGGAACGAGCGCGGAGAGGGTCTTCCCCGTCCCGGGCGCGCCCTCGAACAGCACGTCCTGCCCGCGGTCCAGCGCGTTGGCGACCCTGTCCATCGCCTCGCGCTGGTTCGGGTAGGGTTCCTCGTACGGGAAGAACCGCAGGTGCGGCGACTCTGACACGGGGTGGGGTTCGGCGCCACCGGCCAAAAGGAGTCGGGTGCCGGAGCGGAAGTGGTCCGGCGCCGAGGGGGTTCTCCGATCGGATCTCTGAATTTCGTTTCAGGAATCATATATAACTACCGGGCGAGTGCGTCCCGACCGCATGATTTCGGCGTATTTTACCGCTTCTGACGCCGTCGACCGAACGACATGGCGACCGAAACGGCGACGACGGACGTGGTATCGACCGAATCCGGAAACTGGAAGGCGGGCGTGGCCGGCGGCCTCGCCGGCAGCGCCGTCTTCGGACTGCTGATGACGTACATGATCCCCGCCCCGCTGTTGGAGGTGGTGATCCCGTCGATGTACGGGCTCGCACCGCCGGCGGCGCCGTTCACGGGGTGGGTGATCCACATGGCCCACGGCGCCGTCCTCGGCGTCGGGTTCGCCGCGCTCGTCGGGCTCGCACCCTCGCTCGGCGGGAGCGTCGGGCGGTCGGTCGGCGCCGGCGCGGTCTACGGGATCGCTGTCTGGGTCGCGCTCGCGGTGATCGTGATGCCGATCTGGCTCTCCGCGGTCGGCTCGCCGGCGAACCCGCCGCTGCCCAACGTCAGCGCCATGAGCGCGGTCGGTCACCTCGCGTACGGGGCCGTGCTCGGCGGGGCGTACGCGGGCCTGTCAGGTTGATCGCGGGGCCGGACCGCCCGCGCGTCGGCGGCCGCGACGCACCCTGATTTATCACGCCGCGCCGACACCACCCCTAGTAACGAATGTTCGACGAGATCCTCGAGAAGTTCGAGGGGTCACCCAGCCAGCAGGCCGTCATTCGACTGTTCTTGGAGCGCGGCTTCTCCGTCAACGAGGAGGGGCGGGTCGTCTCCGGCGGAATCGAGATCCCGTACACCGGCATCGCGCGCGAGCTCGACGTCGACCGCCGCGTCGTGGACTCGACGACGGACGCGATCCTGGCCGACCCCGAGCTGAAGCGCATCTTCACCAACATCTCGTCGATCCCGAGTCTGATGGACCTCGCGCCGGTCTTGGACCTCACGGTGCTCACAATCGAGGTCGCGGCCGCCGACGAGGCCGGGATCGTCGCCGAGGTCACCTCCATCCTCGCCGACCGCGGCGTCTCGATCCGGCAGGTGCTGAGCGAGGACCCGGAGTTCACCGACGACCCGAAGCTCTACGTGATCACCGACGCCGACCTGTCCGGCGACCTGCTCGTGGAGATCCGCGACCTCGACTACGTCCGCCGCGTCGGCTTCTGAGGGACTGAAATCCGGAGTTTTCCGGACCGCCGGACCAGTTTCACCGCCCGGTCCGACGGGCAATTCCGGCGAGGCGTTACGAGAGATGACGAGCCACGACCGAGCGACGCCGCCGCGCGCATTTCACTTTCACTAGGGTGTAAACCAGTCTTTATACCCGATGGCGAACAAGGGTCGTGTACATGCCTGAAGACGAACTCGAGGACCTCCCCGGCGTCGGCCCGGCGACCGCGGACAAGCTCGTTGACAACGGATTCGAGAGCTACCAGTCGATCGCGGTCGCGAGCCCCGGCGAGATGTCCAACACCGCCGACATCGGCGAGTCGTCCGCCAGCGACATCATCAACGCCGCCCGCGAGGCCGCCGACGTCGGCGGCTTCGAGACGGGCGCGACCGTACTCGAACGCCGCCAGGAGATCGGCAAGCTCTCCTGGCAGATCGACGAGGTCGACGACCTGCTCGGCGGCGGCATCGAGACCCAGTCGATCACGGAAGTGTACGGCGAGTTCGGCTCCGGGAAGTCGCAGGTCACCCACCAGATGGCCGTCAACGTCCAGCTCTCGAAGGAGAACGGCGGGCTTGAGGGCGGCTGCATCTTCGTCGACTCCGAGGACACGTTCCGGCCGGAGCGGATCGACGACATGGTCCGCGGGCTCGACGACGAGATCCTCGCCGACGAGATGGAGCGCCGCGAGATTGAGGGCACCCCGAGCGACGAGGAGGCGCTGGAGGACCTGGTCGACGCGTTCTTAGACCAGATCCACGTCGCGAAGGCGTTCAACTCCAACCACCAGATCCTCCTCGCCGAGAAGGCGAAGGAGCTGGCGGGCGAACACGAGGAGACGGAGTGGCCGATCCGGATCGTCTGCGTCGACTCGCTCACCGCGCACTTCCGCGCGGAGTACGTCGGTCGGGGCGAGCTCGCCGAGCGGCAGCAGAAGCTCAACAAACACCTCCACGACCTGATGCGGCTCGGCGACCTGTACAACACCGCCATCCTCGTCACCAACCAGGTCGCGTCGAACCCGGACTCCTACTTCGGCGACCCGACCCAGGCGATCGGCGGCAACATCCTCGGCCACGCCTCCACCTTCCGGATCTACCTCCGGAAGTCGAAGGGCGACAAGCGGATCGTCCGCCTCGTCGACGCGCCGAACCTGGCCGACGGCGAGGCCGTGATGCGCGTCCAGAACGAGGGACTGAAGCCGGAGTAAGCGAGGTTTCGACGCTGTCAGCCGCTCGGCGATCACGTCGAACCGCCACCGATCGGTCGAATCGGCCGTCGAATTCGAGATCCGGTTGACGAACGTCAATTTTCATTGAGAGGCCTCTAGCCGTTCGAATTCGCGGATGAGGGCCCGTACGACGGCGAATCGCGAGACAGCGGCGTGGCAATACTCGCCAGAACCGGCCGCGTACGGGCACAGAGCGGCCCTCGACGGCGGATCGGGGCGGAATAGATAGAAATATTACACAACGTCCGTCCGCTTCGAGCGCAACGATTGCCGCGAAATCACCGAGGAAACGCCCTTATATTCCATAGACATCTCCTTATATCGGACGACCGCCGTATTATCAACCCTCTTTTTTGTGAAACTCAACTCTAACGTTTATGTGTAGCCGTTCCCGGGAGTCGAAACGTGATTCAGCACATGAACACGAGCGAAACGAAGCGTGAACCGGACAGTCGTTCAGTAGAGGTGGTTGAGTCGTGACGGCGAACGTTCTCGCCACGATCGATCCGAGCACGTTCGCGTCCGCGATGAACGGGACGTGGATCCTCGTCGTGACGTTCCTCATCTTCTTCATGCACGCCGGCTTCGCGATGCTCGAGGCCGGGCAGGTGCGGTCGAAGAACGTCGCCAACCAGCTGACGAAGAACCTCCTGACGTGGAGCGTCGGCGTGACGGTGTTCTTCCTGATCGGCACGGCGTTCACGAGCCTCGTGAACGGGTCGCCGGGGATCGCCTCCGCGGCGGGCTCGCTGTTCTCCGGCGGTGAACTGGCCGTCGAGGAGGGCGTCATCGGCCCGTACGTCAACTGGCTCTACGGCGCGGTGTTCGCGATGACCGCCGCGACGATCGTCTCCGGCGCGGTCGCCGGTCGCGCGAAGCTCCGCGCGTACGTCACGTACACGTTCCTCCTCGCCGCGGTGATCTACCCGATGGTCATCGCGTTCACCTGGTCGGCCTCGGGCGACGGGCTCGTCGCGCAGCTGACCGGAACCGCGTTCCACGACTTCGCGGGCGGCATGATCGTCCACGGCATGGGCGGGATCGCTGGCCTCACGGCCGCCGCGGTCCTCGGCCCGCGGATGGACCGCTACGCGGAGGACGGCTCGACGAACGTCATCCCCGGCCACTCGCTGACGTTCGCCGTGCTGGGGACGCTCGTCCTCGCGTTCGGCTGGTACGGCTTCAACGTCGGCACGGCCTCCGTCGTCAGCGGCGGCGTGTTCAACACGCTGACGCTCAACCTCGTCGCGATGGGGACGACGATCGCGATGGCGGCCGGCGGGATCGGCGCCGCGACCGTCGTGTGGCTCCGCACCGGGAAGGTCGACACGCTCTACGTCGCAAACGGGCTGCTCGCGGGGCTCGTCGGCATCACCGCCATTCCCGACACCACGGCGTGGTGGGGCGCGCTGGTCGTCGGCCTCCTCGCCGGCGGACAGCTCCCGCTCGTCTTCGAGTTCGTCTCGGACACGCTCAAGATCGACGACGTCTGCGCGGTGTTCCCGGTCCACGGGAGCGCCGGCGTCCTCGGCACGCTCCTCTTCCCCTTCGTCGCCGCGCCGGGCGAGCTCAGCGCGGGCATCGGTGCCCACTTCGTCGCCCAGCTGACCGGCGTCGTCATCATCGGCGGCTGGACGCTCACCGCGACCGCCGCCGTCTGGTACGTCCTCAAGGTGAGCGGCGAGGCGCGCGTCACCGCGGAACACGAGCAGGAGGGCCTCGACATCTCCGAACACGGCGTCGAGACCTACCCCGAGTTCGGCGGCGACCGCGTCGCGACCGACGGCGGTCCGTCGGTGGTCGACACGACCGAGTCCGACAGCGAGTCCCCCCGCGCCGACGGCGGCGCGGAGGCGGGCACGCAGATCAAGATGGTCACCGCGGTGGTCCGCCCCGACAAGCTCGGGGCCATCAAGCAGTCGCTCGCGGAGATCAACGCGCCCTCGCTCACCGTGACGAACGTCTCCGGCCGCGGCAGCCAGCCCGCGAAGAAGGGCCAGTGGCGCGGCGAGGAGTTCACCGTCGACCTCCACCAGAAGGTGAAGGTCGACGTCGTCGTCGCCGACATCCCGGCCGACGAGGTCGCGGAGGCGATCGCCGACGCCGCCGAGACCGGCGAGCCCGGCGACGGCAAGGTGTTCATCATGCCCGTCGAGGACGCGCTCCAGGTCCGCACGGGCGCGACCGGACCGGAGGCGGTGTAGGCGGCGCGCCGACACCGGCTCCGTAGCGGCACCGCACTTCCGACGAACTCTTTTGTTTTCTGCGCCGCGACGTGAAGCATGACGACCGAGACGCGGCTGTACGGCGCGGCGATCGCGTTCGCCTCGGGCGGTTACTCTCTCGCGAGCGCCGCGGGCGCGGCGCGGATGACCGCGAGCGCGTGGCTCATGCTGGGCCTCGGCCTCGTCGTCGTCGCGCACGGCGGCGCGCTGCTCGCCTCGGTCGACTTCCTCTCCGGACGGGCGAGCGGGGGACTGATGGTCGCGTACGCCGTCGTCATGCTCGCCAATCAGACGGCCCTGCTGACCGGTGCGATGGGCGATGGCGCGATGGGCGCTAGCGCGATGGACGGCGGAATGACAGGTACGGACGGCACGGGGATGGCGGGCGGTGACGCGGCGATGACCGCGGCGATGTCGTGGGACCTCGGAATGGTGACGCTCGCGCTCCTCATGTTCGTCAGCGGCGCGATCATGCTGCGAGACGACGGGATGTAGGCCGCGACGGCCGACTCAACAAGGTCTTTCCACGGGGCGTTCGAACCGATGCGTATGAACCACGAGCGATCGCGCGGGCTGTACGACCGCGCGCTGTCGGTGACGCCGGGCGGGGTCAACTCCTCGGTCCGGGCGACGATGCCGCACCCGTTCTTCGTCGAGCGCGGCGACGGCGGCCACGTGATCGACGCCGACGGCAACCGGTACGTCGACTGGGTGATGGGGTACGGCCCGCTCCTCTACGGCCACGACCTGCCCGACCCGGTCGAGGCCGCGGTCCAGTCGCACGTCGCTGAGGGGCCGATGTACGGCGCGCCGACCGAGGTCGAGGTCGAACACGCCGAGTTCGTCGCCCGCCACGTCCCGAGCGTGGAGTCGATCCGCTTCGTCAACTCCGGCACGGAGGCGACCGTCTCGGCGGTTCGGCTGGCGCGGGGCCACACCGATCGCGACAAGATCGTCGTGATGCGGGGCGGCTATCACGGCGCGCAGGAGTCGACGCTCGTCGAGGGGTCGCCGGGGGACGCCCATCCCTCGACGAAGGGGATCCCCGAGGAGTTCGCCGAACACACCCTGCCGATCCCGTTCAACGACGAGGCGGCCGCGAAGGAAGTGTTCGCGGAGCACGGCGACGAGATCGCGGCGGTCCTCGTCGAACCGATCCTCGCCAACAGGGGGATCGTCATGCCGATAGAGGGATACCACGAGACCCTGCGGGACCTCTGTGACGACCACGGCTCGCTCCTCGTCTTCGACGAGGTGATCACCGGGTTCCGGGTCGGCGGCCTCGGCTGCGCGCAGTCGAAGTTCGGCGTCACCCCCGACGTGACGACGTTCGGCAAGATCATCGGCGGCGGCTTCCCGGTCGGCGCGATCGGCGGGCGGGCGGATATCATCGAGGGGTTCACCCCCGCGGGCGAGGTGTTCCAGTCCGGTACCTTCTCCGGGCACCCGGTGACGATGGCCGCCGGGAAGGCCGGGCTGGAGTACGCGGCCGAGAACGACGTGTACGAGCACGTCAACCGCCTCGGCCGGCAGCTCCGCGAGGGGATCACCGAGATCTGCGCCGAGCGCGCGCCGGAGTACACCGTCGTCGGCACCGACTCGATGTTCAAGACGATCTTCACCCGCGAGGCGCCCGACGACGTCGACGCCTGCTGTCCGGGCGGCTGCCGACAGGACCCCGACTGCGCGCGCTACGACAGCTGTCCGAAGACGGGCGCCGACGTCGCCGCGGCCGCGACCGACCGCTGGGAGCGCGTGTTCTGGCAGGAGATGAAAGACCGCGGCGTGTTCCTCACCGCGAACCAGTTCGAGTGCCAGTTCACCTCCTACGCGCACACCGAGGAGGACGTCGAGCGGACCCTCGAAGCGTACCGGGAAGCGATCTGACGCCGGCGAGAGCCGTTATTTGAGGCTGCTGTCGTCGCGGCGGTTTTTAAATAAATGAAGTCGTAGCGACGATTACTCATAAAAGCGGTGCGGTGGCGCGTGCCTGCGAGCGGCCGCCCTCGGCGGCCGCGAGGAGCACCGCGCGAGGGACGCGGTGAGCGCTCGAAGAGCGCGAACCGCGAGGCTGGGGAGGTGTGAGGCCGTGCGGTGCTGTGCGGGGTGGGACTCAAAGGGGCAGCCGCGAGGCCGGCGCAGACGACGTAAGCACCGGAACGAGTGAGGAGCGCAGCGAGTGTGCGCCGGCCTCGCAGCTGGGGCTTTGGTGGCGTTCTCCATCGATCCGCCATGAGCCATTTATAAGCAAGCGGCTGGGGCTTCAGCGGTGTTCGCCGTCGATTCGCACTCAACCATTTATAAGCAAGCGGCTGGGGCTTCAGCGGTGTTCACCGCCGATCCGTCAGCAACTATTTATAAGCGAGCGGCTGGGGCTTCGGAGGAGTTCGCCGTCGATCCGTTATCGACCACGTATAGCGGAACAGTTTTATATCGGAGATCGGTACGTACACCCGATGACCGCAGCGGCTCGTCTCGACGCCGCCCTTCTCCGAGGCCGACGAGCCCTGCGACCGCGACGAGACGTCCGACCGCCGCGACCGGATTCCGGCGCGGCGCGACGACGAGGCCCCTCGGGCCGATAACTTTCACCTCTCGTCGCGTTCGCGCCGTTCCGTTCCGAAGAGTCTCGACTCCGCGTTCCGCGAGCGACCGCTCTCCGATTTTCTTACAAAATTAAAACCGCTGAATTTAAAGGTGTAGGCCGGGTGTACTCTGGTAATGACGAGCGTTGCACTCGCGTTCAGCGGGGGACTCGACACGACAGTGTGCGTACCGCTACTGAAAGAGGAGTACGGCTACGACGAGGTCATCGGCGTCAACGTCGACGTCGGCCAGCCCACAGAGGAGTTCGACGAGGCGGAGGAGACCGCGGAGGCGTTGGGGCTCGACATCCACGTCGTCGACGCGAAAGAAGAGTTCGCGGACCTCTGTTTCGACGCCGTGAAATCCAACGCCAGCTATCAGGGCTACCCGCTCGGCACCGCCCTCGCGCGCCCGGTCATCGCCGAGGCCATTCTGGGCGTCGCCGAGGAGCAGGGCTGTGACGCCATCGCGCACGGCTGTACGGGGAAGGGCAACGACCAGCTCCGGTTCGAGGCCGTCTGGCGCGGCTCCGACCTCGAAGTGATCGCCCCCGTGCGCGAGCTCGGCCTCACCCGGGAGTGGGAGATCGACTACGCCGCGGAGAAGGACCTGCCCGTCGAGGCCGGCGACGGCGGCGTCTGGTCCATCGACGAGAACATCTGGTCGCGCGCGGTCGAGGGCGGCAAGCTGGAGAACCCGGACTACGAGCCGCCGGAGGACATCTACGAGTGGACCGCCGAGCCCGAGGGCGAGACCACCATCGAGATCGCCTTCGAGGAGGGCGTCCCGGTCGCCGTCGACGGCGAGGCGATGGATCCGGTCCCCCTCATCCAGCACCTCAACGAGTACGCCGGCGGCTACGGCGTCGGCCGCACCGACGTGATGGAGGACCGCATGCTCGGGCTGAAGGTGCGCGAGAACTACGAGCACCCGGCCGCGACCGTCCTGCTCACCGCCCACCAAGCCCTAGAGGATCTCGTCCTCACCAAGAACGAGCGCTCGTTCAAGAAGGGGATCGAGCAGGAGTGGTCCGAGAAGGCGTACGAGGGGCTCGTGTTCGCTCCCGTCGTCGACGCGCTGAACGCGTTCATCGACGAGACGCAGGACGTGGTGACCGGCACGGCGACGGTGAAGGTGTCCGGCGGCGACTGCCGCGTCGTCGCGCGCGACTCCGAGTACGCCGTCTACTCCGAGGAGATGGCCTCGTTCAACACCGAGGACGTGGCGGGCATCGCCCAGTCGGACGCCACCGGCGTCGCGAAGTACCACGGGCTCCAGGAGCGCCTCGCGAACGACGTGAAGGCGAGCGTCTCGAAGCCGGAACTCGCGACGGACGGAAGCGGTGAGACGGCCGAAACCGACGAGACTGAGAACTGAATGACCGACGACGATCCCGACGCCACGACGGACGCCGACGCTCGAGAGAGCGGCGCCGACGAGGGCGGCGCCGACGAGGGCGGCGACACCGCCGTCCGCCGCGACCGCTTCAGCGGCGGCCCCGCCCGCGAGTTCTTATCGAGCCTCGCGGCCGACGAGGCCATCTTCGAGGCCGACCTCGCGGTCGACCGCGCGCACGTCGTGATGCTCGCGGAGCAGGGGATCGTCGACGAGGCGGTCGCCGGCGAGATCCTCGGCGCGCTCGGCGACGTCGAGGCCGCGGGCCACGTCGACCTGCCCGACGGCGAGGACGTCCACGAGGCGATAGAGACCGCCGTCATCGACCGGATCGGCCCCGACGGCGGGCGGATGCACACCGCCCGCTCGCGCAACGACGAGGTGGCGACGTGCATCCGCTACCGCCTGCGCGAGGACCTGCTGGCGGCGGTCGAGGCGACCCTCACTGCCCGCGGGGCGCTCGTCGAGGTCGCGGGCGAGCACGCGGAGACGGTGATGCCGGGGTACACCCACCTCCAGCCGGCCCAGCCGACGACGGTCGGCCACTACCTGCTGTCGTACGAGGGCGGGCTCGCGCGCGACACCGAGCGGCTGCTCGACGCGTACGGCCGGACCAACCGCTCGCCGCTCGGCGCGGCCGCGTTCACGGGGACGCCGTTCGACGTCGATCGCGACCGCACCGCCGAGCTGCTCGGCTTCGGCGGGACCGTCCGCAACTCGATGGACGCGGCCTCGACGCGCGATTTCCTCGCAGAGGCGGCGAGCGCGCTCGCGACGCTCGCGACGACGCTGTCGGGGCTCGCGGAGGACCTGATCGGCTTCTCGAAGGACGGGGTCGTCGAGCTGACGGACGCCTACTCGTCGACCTCCTCGATCATGCCCCAGAAGAAGAACCCCGACACGCTGGAGCTGACCCGCGGCGTCGCGGGCGACGCGATCGGCGAGGCGACCGGCACGCTGAGCCTGCTCAAGGGGCTCCCGCGCGCCTACAACCGCGACCTCCAGCGCGCCCACGCGAGCGTCTTCGAGATCGCCGGCGACGTGCGGGAGGCGACCGAGGTTGCCGCGGGCGCGGTCGCGACCGCCGACTGGGACGAGGCCGCGCTCGCGGCGGCCGCGGGCGAGGGGTTCTCGACGGCGACGGGCGTCGCCGACCTGCTCGCGATGGGGGGGATGCCGTTCCGGACGGCCCACGAGATCGTCGCGGCGGCCGCGGAGGCGGTCGCGGACGGCGACTCGCCGGAGGCGGCGGCCGCAAAAGTTGACGAGGCCGCGCGAAAGGTGACCGGCGAGCCCCTCTCCGCGTACGTGAGCCGCGAGGACGTGGAGTCGGCGCTCGATCCGGCCGAAAGCGTCGCGAGCCGCGACTCCGCCGGCGGACCGGCCCCCGAGGCGGTCGCCGACGAACTCGCCGCCGCCGAGGCGGGGATCGACGCGGACGACGAGGCGCTGACGGCCGAGCGCGACGCGCTCGCCGCCGCGAGCGAGGCGCTGGACGCGGAGGTCGATCGCTATGTCTGAGCCGCGACCGCGCGGCGGTCGCCCGCGCGGCCGACACCGGGCGAGCCGCCGGCGGCCCGGGCGGGGCCGACCCGATCGACGCCGACGACCGTCCCCGTAGGGGGACATATTTACTACCGAGATCTGACATCCGATCTCGATACGGCGCTATTTCGTCGAACTGGTTCCGTTAGCGACCGATCTGTTTTATGTAAAGTATCCAATAAGTTCGAAGCCTTTATGCCTATTCGAGGACGAGTGTCTGCCACGATGACGAGCGACACCGACACGCTGACCGCGGAGGACCCGATCACAGGCGAGGAGATCGAGATCCCGGCCGACGTCGAGGTCGGCGAGATCATCGACAGTCCGGTCACCGGGACCGAGCTGGAGGTCATCTCGCTCGACCCGGTCGTCTTAGAGGAGGCGCCCGAGCTCGAGGAGGACTGGGGCGAGTAGATGGCGACGACCGCCACGGCCGCGACACGCGAGTGGTCGACATGCGCATGAGCGCCGACGCGAACGGAGGGGGGTCGACGTGCGCGTAGGGATCCTCTACTCCCGGATCCGGAAGGACGAGAAGCTGCTGCTCAACGAGCTCCGCGAGCGGGGCCACGAGGTCGAGAAGATCGACGTCCGCAAGGAGCGGTTCGGGCTGGAGTCGACGACGGCGAACGTCGCCGACCTCGACATCGCCGTCGACCGCTGCCTCTCCACGAGCCGGTCGCTGTACGCGACGCGGTTCCTCGACAGCTACGGCGTTCCCGTGGTGAACTCACCCGAGACGGGCGACGTCTGCGCCGACAAGGCGAAGAACTCGCTCGCGCTCGCCGAGGCCGACGTGCCGACCCCGGCGACGGAGGTCGCGTTCACGAAGGACGCCGCCTTGGAGGCGATCGAGGAGTTCGGCTACCCCTGCGTCCTCAAGCCGGTCACCGGCTCGTGGGGGCGGCTGATGGCGAAGATCGACTCGCGAAACGCCGCCGAGGCCATCCTCGAACACAAGGAGACGCTCGGCCACTACGAACACAAGGTGTTCTACGTCCAGGAGTTCGTCGACAAGCCCGGCCGCGACGTCCGCGTCCTCGCGGTTGACGGCGAGCCGATTGCGGCGATGACGCGGTCGTCCGACCACTGGCTCACCAACGCCGCGAAGGGCGGCGAGACGAAGTCGTTCGACCTCGACGAGCGCGCGACCGAGCTGGTCGAGCGCGCCTCCGAGGCGGTCGGCGGCGGCATGCTCGGCGTCGACCTGATGGAGGTGGGAGTCGACCCGGACGCCGACCCCGCCGAGGGCGGCGTCGATGCGGAAGGCGACGGCGCGGCCGACGACTACACCGTCCACGAGGTGAACCACACCGTCGAGTTCAAGGCGCTCGATTCGGCCACCGACGTCGACGTCCCCGCGCGGGTCGTCGACTGGCTGGAGGCGAAGGCGGCCGAGCTGGCGGACGAAGAGACCGAGGAGGCGAGCGCATGAGCGCCGACACCGAGGCCGACGGGGTGACCGCCGACACCTACACCGCGAGCGTCGTCGGCGGCACCGGCTTCACCGGCGGCGAACTGCTGCGGATCCTCGCCGGCCACCCGAGCTTCGAGGTCGTTCAGGCCACCTCGCGGTCGGCCGACAACATGACCGTCGGGCGCTCGCACCCGAACCTGCGCGGGCTCGACCTGCGCTTCTCCGACCCCGACGACCTCGAATCGGTCGACGTGCTGTTCGCGGCGACCCCGCACGGCGTCTCGATGGAGCGGATCGACGAGTTCTTCGAGGCCGCGGACACCGTCGTCGACCTCTCGGCGGACTTCCGGCTCCCCGAGGCCGACGCCTACGACGAGTGGTACGACGGCCACGAGTCGCCGGAGTACCTCGAACGCGCCGAGTACGCGCTCCCGGAGCTGAACCGCGAGAACCTCCCCGGCGCCGACCTGATCGCGGGCGGCGGCTGTAACGCGACCGCGACGATCCTCGGCCTCAAACCGCTCGTGGACGCCGGAGCGCTCGGTCCCGAGACCGGCGAGGTCGTCGTCGACGTGAAGGTGGGCTCCTCGGAGGGGGGCGCCGGCGGCGGCGCGGCCTCCTCGCACCCGGAGCGCTCGGGCGTCGTGCGCCCGTACGCGCCCACCGGCCACCGCCACGAGGCGGAGATCGAGGCGTACCTCGGGCTCGACGTCTCCTTCACGGTCCACGCGGTCGACATGGTCCGCGGCGCGAGCGCGACCTGCCACGCCTTCCCCGACGAGCCGGTCTCGAAGGGGGACCTGTGGGGCGCGTACCGCGACGCCTACGCCGACGAGCCGTTCGTGCGGATCGTCTCCGGCGGGGGCGGCGTCTACCGCTACCCCGAGCCGAAGTCGGTCGCCGGGACGAACCACGGCGAGGTCGGCTTCGAGCTCGACCCCGGGAACCGCCGGGTGGTCGTCTTCTCGGCGATCGACAACATGACCAAGGGCTCCGCCGGGCAGGCGGTCCACGCGGCGAACGTCGCGCTCGGGCTGCCCGAGACCGCCGGCCTCGAGTTCGACGGGCTCCACCCGGTGGGATCGCCATGAGCGGTGAGGAAAAGGAAACGGCCGCCGAGCCCCCGGTCGTCGTCAAGGTCGGCGGCGCGAAGGCGGTCGACCCGGCCGGCGCGGTCGGCGACGTCGCGCACCTGACGGCCAACGGGCGCTCGGTCGTCGTCGTCCACGGCGGCTCGACGGTCGTCGACGAGACGCTCGAACGGCTCGGCATCGAGCCCGAGTACGTCGAGTCCGCCTCCGGCGTCACCGGCCGCTTCACCGACGCGGAGACGATGGAGGCGTTCGCGATGGCGATGGCGGGCAAGCTCAACACCGAGCTGACGGCGCGGTTCCGCTCGGCCGGGGTCGACGCGGTCGGGCTGAGCGGCGTCGACGGCGGGCTCCTCGCGGGCCCGCGCAAGTCGGCGGTCCGCGTCGTCGAGGACGGGAAGCGGAAGATCCGCCGCGGCGACCACTCGGGGAAGATCGAGTCGGTGAACGCCGACCTCCTCGACGACCTCCTCGACGACGGCTACACGCCGGTCGTCTCGCCCCCGATGGCTGGCGACGAGGGGGACGGCGAGGTCACCCCGGTCAACGCGGACGCCGACCGCGCCGCGGCCGCGATAGCGGGCGCGCTCGGCGCCGACCTCGTCCTCCTGACCGACGTCTCCGGCGTGTACGCCGACCCGGACGACCCCGAGACGCGCATCGACGCGGCCGCGACGCCCGACGGGCTAGCGGCCGTCGAGGACGCCGCCGAGGGGTTCATGGGCAAGAAGGTGATGGCCGCCAAAGAGGCGCTCGAAGGCGGGTCCGGCCGCGTCGTGATCGCGGACGCCAACGTCCGCGATCCGGTCGTCGCCGCGCTCGGCGGCAAGGGAACGACGGTCGAGCGGTCGGCGCTCGGGGACGGGTCCGAGGACGCGGATGAACCGGAAGGGGTCGAGACCGACGGGGGTGAGACCGCGTGAGCGGCTTCGTCTTCTCGGAGAAGCCGATCGAGATCGCCTCGGGCGACGGAGTCCACGTGACCGACACGAACGGTACCGAGTACCTCGACTTCGGCGCCAGCTACGCGTGTACGCCCGTCGGCCACTGTCACCCGGAGGTCGTCGACGCCGCAACGAGCCAGCTGGAGGAGCTGCTGTACGTCCAGGCGTCGTACCCGCACGCGGCGCGGACGGCGCTGTACGAGCAGCTGGCCGAGGTCGCGCCCGGCGACGTCGACAACGTCTGGCTCTGTAACTCCGGCACGGAGGCGAACGAGGCCGCGCTGAAGTTCGCCCGCCACGCGACCGGCCGCGAGAAGATCGTCGCGACGACGCAGGGGTTCCACGGCCGGACGATGGGGACGCTCGCGACGACGTGGAAGGAGAAGTACAAGGAGGGGTTCGGGCCGCTGGCCGGCGGCGTCGAGTTCGTCGAGTACGGGGATAGCGACGCGATGCGCGAGGCCGTCGACGAGGAGACCGCGGCGGTCATCTTAGAGCCGCTCCAGGGCGAGGGCGGGATCAATCCCGCCTCGACCGAGTACCTCCGGGCCGTTAGGGACGCGACCGCCGACGCGGGCGCGGCGATGATCCTCGACGAGATCCAGACCGGACTCGGCCGGACGGGGGCGATGTGGGCGGCCGACCGCCACGACGTGGTGCCCGACGTGCTCACGACCGCGAAGGGGCTCGGCAGCGGGCTCCCGATCGGCGCGACGCTGTGCCGCGACTGGGTCGCCGAGGACGCCGGCGACCACGGCTCGACGTTCTCGGGCGGGCCCGTCGTCTCCGCGGCCGCGGGCGCCACCCTCGACGTGATCGAGCGCGAGGGGTTGGCCGAGCACGCCGCCGAGATCGGAGAGTACCTCCGCGGCGAGCTCCGCGACCGCCTCGGCGACGACGTCCGCGACGTGCGCGGCGACGGGCTGATGGTCGGGATCGAGGTCCGCCGCGGGTCGAACCGCCTGCTGCGCGACCTCGCGATCGACCACCAGATACTCGCGCTCCCGGCGGGCCGGACCGTGCTGCGCCTGCTCCCGCCGCTGACGGTCGAGCGCGAGCACGCCGACGCCGTCGTCGACGCGATCGAGGAGGTGGTCGGCTGATGGCGACCGGGCAGGAGCGGGACGCGGAGGAGGCCGCGGAGTCGGAGCGCGGGTCGTCGTCCGGCGGCACCGACGTCGTCGCCGGCGGCGGCTACCCCGCGGCCTGCGACACGCCCGCCCGGAAGCTGCTGTACGACATGGTCTCGATCCCCTCGCCGTCGGGCGAGGAGGAGCGGGCGGCCGAGCGCCTCGTCGACTTCTTCGAGGCGAACGGTCGCGAGGCGTGGATCGACGAGGTCGGGAACGTCCGCGCGCCGGCGGACGACGCCGTCCTCCTCACCTCCCACGTCGACACCGTTCCCGGCGACATCCCGGTCGAGGTGCGGCCGGCGCCGCCCGAGGGCGAGCTGCCCGAGCCCTCGGACGTCCGCGTCGGCGAGCCCGGCGACCCGGTGCTGTGGGGGCGCGGCGCGGTCGACGCGACCGGCCCGCTCGTCGCGATGGCGATCGCGGCGGTGAAGACGGGGGTCTCGTTCGCCGGCGTCGTCCGAGAGGAGGTCGACTCCGCCGGCGCGCGCGCCCTCATCGACGACCGCGACGCGCCCGAGGCGGTGGTGAACGGCGAGCCGTCGGGCTGGCGGGGGATCACCCTCGGCTACCGCGGCCTGCTGGAGGGCACCTACGTGAACACGAGCGAGTCGGGCCACTCCTCGCGGCCGGAGCCGAACGCGATCCAACACGCGATCGACTGGTGGCACGGCGTCGAGGAGGCGTTCACGCCGGACGACGCCGAGACCGCCGTCTTCGATCAGGTGACGACCAAGCCCATCTCGGTCGACGGCGGGCTGAGCGACGACGGGCTCGCCGTGGAGGCGACGATGGACGTCCAGCTCCGGATCCCGCCGTCGCGCCCGGTCGACGAGGTCCACGAGCTGGCGGAAGCGGAGCTGACTACCGGCTCCGTCCACTGGGGCGAGCCGATGCCGCCGGTGATGGAGAGCCCGCGGACGGAGCTGGCGCGGGCGTTCCGCGTCGCGATCCGGGGCGCCGGCGGCGACGTGCGCCTGCTCCGGAAGACCGGCACGAGCGACATGAACCTCTTCGCGGCCGCGTGGGACTGCCCGATGGTCACCTACGGCCCCGGGAACTCCGACCTCGACCACGCGCCCGACGAGCGGCTGCCGCTGCCGGACCTCGACCGCGCCGTGGACGTGCTGACCGACGTCTGCCGGGAGCGGCTGTAACACCCATCGTTCCCCTCGTCGACGCTCGTTTTTAAACGACACCACGACACACACTCACACTACACACGATGCCACTCGCCACCGACGACTTCCTCGACATCGACGACGTGACGCCCGCCGAACTGGACGCCCTGCTCGACCGCGCCGCCGCGATGAAGGCGGGCGAGACGGACCCCCGACTGGCGGACGCGACGCTCGGGATGATCTTCGAGAAGCCCTCGACGCGCACCCGCGTCTCCTTCGAGACGGGGATGACGCGGCTGGGCGGCCACGCGATGTTCCTCGGGCCCGACGACATCCAGCTCGGGCACGGCGAGCCGCTGCGCGACACCGCGCGCGTCCTCGGCCGGTACGTGGACGGCGTGATGGCGCGCCTCTTCGACCACGCGGACGTCGAGGTCCTCGCCGAGTACGCGGACTGCCCCGTGATCAACGGACTGACCGACGAGGCGCACCCCTGCCAGACGCTCGCCGACCTCCTCACGATCCGCGAGACGGTCGGCGAGGACGCCACCGTCGCGTGGGTCGGCGACGGCAACAACGTCGGGCAGTCGTTCGTCGTCGGCGCCGCGATGGCCGGGATCGACGTCGAGGTCGCCACGCCCGCCGACTACGGGATGAACCCCGCCGTCTTCGACCGCGCCGCGGAGTTCGGGCTGGACGTGGCGCCGACGACCGACCCCACGGCGGCGGTCGAGGGTGCGGACGTGGTGTACACCGACGTGTGGATCTCGATGGGACAGGAGGACCAGCGCGAGGAGAAGCTCGCCGCCTTCGACGGGTTCCAGGTGAATCAGGAGCTGCTCGCCGGCACCGACGCGACGGTGATGCACTGCCTCCCCGCGCACCGCGGCGAGGAGATCACCGACGACGTGCTGGAGTCCGACCGCGCCCTCGTCTGGGACCAGGCGGAGAACCGGATGCACGCGCAGAACGCGCTGCTCGTCGAACTGCTCGGCGGGGCGTGACACACCGCAAGGGACCTACGATTTAATTGGTCGGGAAGCGAACCCTCGGACCGCGAACCGATGAACGTGCCCTCCACGCGGTCGATAGACGCAGTCGCAGTGGGAACGATGGCCCTCCCGCTCGTCGCGGCGGCCCTGCTCTGGGGGTCGCTGCCGGCGGAGATGGCGATTCACTGGAACGGCGAGACGCCGGACACGGTCGTGGCGAAGCCGCTGGCGACGGTCGGACTGTTCGCGTTCGGCGCCGCGAGCGTCGCCTTCGTCCGGATCGCACCGGATTCGGCCACCAGCACGCCGGGCGGGACGACCCTCTCCGTGCTCTTCCTCGGCGTCACGTTCGCCTGGGTCCAGGCGACGGTGCTCGTCTGGAACCTCGGGTACCGGTTCGACGTGGGGCGCGCGGTCCTCCCGATCCTCGCGTTGGCCGGCCTACTGGTGGCGTACGCGGTCCGATCGGGTCGGTTCTAGAAGACCGCGGCCGGACGAATCTCGGCCACGGCTACCGCGGCGTCACGGGCGCCGCGGCGGGTCGCGGTCGTCCATGAGGAAAACGCTGTCCTGGTTCGGGTCGAAGTAGACCTCCAGCGCGCGGAGGGCACCCACGTACGCCGCGACCGCGGCGAACACGAACGAGATTGCCGCCGGAAGGAACAGGCCGAGGACCATATCGGAGACGGCTACGACCTAAACGTAAATAGGCCTGACTCTGCGGAGATGGACGCTATTTAGACATAGAACAGGACGCTGTAGCGCGTGCCTCCGATCGGTCGCCCTCGGTGAAAGGCTGGGGAGGCGTGAGATGCCGTGTGGAGCGGTGCGGGGCTCGAAGGGACAGCCGCGAGGCGGCGTTCGTGCTGATCGACGATTTATAAACGGAAGCGACCGGGCCTAGTTCCCGGTCCAGCGCAGTATCGCGAGCGTCCCCTCGAAGAGGGCGATCATCGTGAGCGTCACGATGATCGGCGCCATCCCGGTCGGGTCGGGGCTGAACAGGAACGCGATCCCGAGGAACGACCCCCAGAAGATCAGCCGCTTCGCCTCCAGCCACTGCCGGGTGACGAGGTTCATCATGATCGCGAGCATGATGAAAAGCGGGATCTGGAAGACGATCGCCATGAACGCGAGCATGATGACGATCAGGTTGAACGTCTCCGCGAGCCCGAAGGCGATCGTCGCGGCGTCGGCGGTGTAGGTGGTGAAGTACGAGAAGATCGCGGGCAACACGAGGAAGTGCGCGAACGCGATCCCGATCCCGCCTAAGATGAGGCTGGTCGGGACCGCCGCGAGGTAGTAGCGGCGCTCGGTCTGGTAGAGCCCCGGTTTCATGAACCGGTAAGTCTCGTAGACGAACGCCGGGAGCCCGACCACGACGCCCGCGAGGCCGGCGACCTTCAGCCGGGTGAGCGGGAGTTCCAGCGGCCCGTACAGCCGCGGCCGGTTCTCCATCGGCGCCGGGATGTGGTAGCTCCAGAAGTAGTTGATGAGCTCCGTCGACTCGGTGACGACGACGAGCGTCGCGAGCCCGCCGAAGAGGAACACGACCGCCAGCCGGCGCATCATCTCCTCGATGTGGGCCGCCAGCGGCATCTCCTCGTCCGTCTCGGGGCCCTCGATCCCGTCGAACGGCTCGTCGTCCTCGGTCGCCGGCACGCCGGCGGTCGCGGGGTCGGCGGCGTCGGCGGTCGTTGCCGGGGTACCGCCGTCGCCGGCGGCCTCGGTGTCCGCGGTCGCGGCGTCTTCGTCCGCCGAAGCGTCATCGCCCGCCGAAGCGTCATTGCCCGCCGAAGCGTCATCGCCCGCCGAAGCGTCATTGCCCGCCGAAGCGTCATCGCCCGCCGAAGCGTCATCGCCCGCCGAAGTCTCACCGTCTCCCGGATCCCCGTCGGCCTCGCCCCCGTCGTCGAGCGCGGCCGACCGACCGGTGTCCTCGGCCTCGACCACCTCGTCCGGGTCCGAGAACGTGTCCGGCGACCCGTCTTCGGCCCCGTCCGCGTCCTCCTCGGCCGTCCCGTCCGCGTCCCCCTCGGCCGAACCGACCTCGGGCTCGACCTCGGCGGTCACCTCGGACTCGACGCCCTCGGAGGCGTCCGAGTCGGCGGACTCGTCGGCCTCGGACCCCTCGTCGACGGCGCCGTCGCTCGCGGGTTCGCCCTCGTCGGTCGACCCGTCAGCGGCGGCCGAGTCGTCGTCGCGCGACCGGTCCGAGTCGTCCATTCAGTTTCCCTACGCGACCGGGCGGTTATCAACCTTTTCGGATAGCGGCGCCGCGCGGGGTCGATCGGTCCCGTTCGCCGGCGCGTCAGGGAGCGTCGTCGGCCGGACCGACGTGGAGCGTCGCCGGCGGGAGCGCCCGCGGTCGAAAAGGTTGATAACGGCGACGGCCTTCGCCCTCCGTATGGCGAGCGCCCTCGACGAGGACACCCAACAGTCGATCGCGGAGGGCCAGGAGACGGCGAAGGCGTTCCTTCGGTCGATCCAGAAGGACCTCCAGAAGGTGTTCGTCGTCTTCCTGATCGGCTTCCTCGCGACGTTCTGGGCGCTCCGCACGTACATCTGGGACCGGCTCCGGGAGGTCACGGAGTCGAACATGAGCGCCGCGGTCGCCGAGGAGACGGACATCATCGCGACGACCCCGTTCGAGGTGATCCTCCTCCAGGCGAAGATCGGGCTGGTCGTCGGCGCGATCGTCGCGATCCCGCCGCTGATCTACGTCACCCGCGACGAGCTCCGCGCCCGAGGGATGTGGCCGCGATCCCCGATCGCTCGGTGGAAGCTCGCGCTGCTCGGGCTGCTCGCCGCCGGCCTCTTCTCCGCCGGGGTCGCCTACGGCGTGTTGGCCTTCTTCCCGCTGATGTTCGGCTTCCTCGCGGAGTTCGGCCTAGAGGCCGACATCCAGCCCACCTACGGGATCGTGATGTGGACGGAGTTCATCGTCTTCCTCTCGCTTTCCTTCGGGCTCGCCGGGCAGATGCCGATGGTGATCACCGGCCTCTCGTACGCCGAGATCGTCCCGTACGAGACGTTCCGTGACAAGTGGCGCCACGCGGTCGTCCTCATCTTCGTGTTCGGCGCCGTCTTCTCCCCGCCGGACCCGTTCACCCAGCTGCTGTGGGCGTTCCCGCTGGTCGCGCTGTACGGCTTCAGCCTCTACCTCGCGAAGCTCGTCGTCACGGCGAAGCGGAGCTCCGACCGGATCGACGTGCTCGGCGCTGTCCGGAACCACTGGAACGTCGTCGGGGGCGCGACCGTCCTCGGCGGCGCGCTCGTGTACGGCTTCTACGAGTACGGCGGCCGGACCGCGCTCAACGACCTCCTGCGGCTCGCGGGGAGCACCCGACGCTTCCTCGAACCGGGCGCCGGCCTCGGACTCGACCCCGCGACGGCCCTCGGGGTCTACGCCGCCGTCTGGGCGCTGGCGTTCACCGCGGTCGCGACGCTGTGGGCGGTGTACACCGACCTCGACACGACGAGCGCGGGCCGCCAGTACGGCGACCCGACCGCCATCGACGTGAGCGAGCTCGACGCCGCGGGCGTCCGGGCGGCCCCCGCGGACGCGTTCGCCCAGATGGAAGAAGAGGAGTCGCTCGCGCTCGCGCAGGCCGCGATCGACGACGACGATCCGGAGAAGGCGCAGGCGATCCTCGACCGCTACGACGAGGTGAACGAGGGGGGCGACGCCGAGGGGGGCGACGCGGACGGCGACGCGAGCGACGGCGGGGACGCGGGCGATTCCGGAAGCGGCGGCGTCGACGCCGGCGGGGACGGGCTGGTCGGCTCCGTCCAGAACCGGACCTCGCGCGCGAGCTCGACGTTCCTCGCCGAGCTCACGGACGGCGAGGAGGAGGCGGCCGAAGACGACATCGGCGGCTACTACAAGGACCTCAAGTTCATCTTCGACTCGCTGCGCACGCGGTCGTTCCGGATCGTCGCCGTCTTCGGGATCGTGATGGCGGCCGCGTTCACGTGGCTGTACCTCGGCGGGCTCGGCACGGTGCGGCGCGACCTCGAACGCCGCGTGCCCGCGGAGATCGAAGGCGGGATCAACATCATCACGCTCCACCCGGTCGAGGCGCTGATCTTCATGGTGAAGTTCTCGGTGATGCTCGGGATCCTCGCGGCGTTCCCCGTGGTGCTCTACTACGCGTGGCCCGCGCTCCGCGAGCGTGGCTTCGTCGCCGGGCGCATCTATCAGGTGTACCTGTGGACGGGCGCGTTGGCCGCCGGGATGATCGGCGGGTTCGCGCTGGGTTACGCGTACATCGCGCCCGCGCTCATCGGCTGGCTCGTCACCGACGCCCGGCTCGCGGACATGATCATCACCTACCAGGTGAGCGACTTCTTCTGGCTCGTCATCTACACCACGATCGGGATCGGCTTCCTCGCGGACATCCCGATCGCGATGATCTTGCTGAACAACTCGGGCGTCCCCTACCGCGTGTTCCGCGAGCGCTGGCGCGAGGTGACGATCGGGATCATGCTCGTCGCGGCCGTGTTCACCCCCGCCGACGTGATCACGATGTTCCTCGCGACGGTCCCGCTAATGCTAGCGTACGGGATCGGCGTCGGCGTCCTCTTCCTCGTCACCTTCGGCGGACGCCGCGACCTCTCGCCGCCCGCGGAGTTCATCGCGGAGTGAGTTCCGGGCTCGGCGCGGAGTGAGTTCCGGGCTCGGCGGGGTCGGCGGCGGAAACGACCGCCGGCGGTCCCCGCGACCGACGACTATTCCCGCGCGCGCCCGCAACGGAGGAGTGAAATGAGCAAGGAGTACATCGAGGTCCGCGGCGCCGAGGAACACAACCTCAAGGACCTCGACGTCCGGATCCCGCGGGAGGAGTTCACCGTCGTCACCGGGCTCTCCGGCTCGGGGAAGTCGTCGCTCGCGTTCGACACCGTCTACGCCGAGGGGCAGCGCCGCTACATCGAGTCGCTGTCCGCGTACGCCCGCAACTTCCTCGGGCAGATGGACAAGCCGCAGGTGGAGTCGGTCGAGGGGCTCTCGCCGGCGATCTCCATCGACCAGAAGAACGCCGCGAACAACCCCCGCTCCACCGTGGGGACCGTCACCGAGCTCCACGACTACCTCCGCCTGCTGTACGCCCGGATCGGCACCCAGTACGACCCCGTCACCGGCGAGGAGGTCGGCGAGCAGTCCGCACAGGACATGGTGAACCAGATCCTCGACCTCCCCGAGGACACCCGCGCGAAGATCGCCGCGCCCGTCGTCCGCGATCAGAAGGGCGCCTTCGAGGAGCTGTTCGAGGAGCTGGTCTCGGACGGGTACAGCCGCGTCGAGGTCGACGGCGAGCCGGTCGATCTCACCCTCGATTCCCCCGACCTCGACGAGAACTACGACCACACGATCGACGTGATCGTCGACCGCGTGACCGTCTCGCCGGACGCGCGCTCGCGGATCACCGACTCCGTCGAGACCGCGCTGGAGGAGGCCGACGGCGCCCTCAAGCTGATCGTCCCCGACCCGCCCGAAGACGTCCCGTTCGCGTCGAACGCGCGCTCGACGGGGTCGCTCGCGGCCGACGCCGACGGCGACGACCGCCTCGTCGTGGAGTTCTCCGAGGAGCTCGGCAACCCCAACTCCGACGTCCAGTTCTCCGAGATCGAGACGCGCTCGTTCTCCTTCAACAGCCCGTACGGCGCCTGCCCCGAGTGCGAGGGGATCGGCTCGACGAAGGAGGTCGACGAGGACCTCGTGATCGAGGACCCCTCGAAGCCGCTGAAGCACGTGTTCGAGCCGTGGAGCTACGACCGCACCTACTACTCCAGGCAGCTCGACAACGTCGCGGAGCACTTCGGCGTCGACCTCGACGCGCCCTTCGAGGAGCTCGACGAGGAGATTCAGCGGCAGTTCCTCTACGGCACCGACGACGTCGTCCACTTCGAGTGGACCACGAAGAACGGCACCCGCGAGAAGACGGAGCGGTTCGAGGGCGTGATTCCCAACCTGGAGCGGCGCCACGTCGAGACCGACTCCGAGCGCGCCCGCGACCACATCGAGGAGTACATGGCCGTGACGACCTGTCCCGAGTGCGAGGGGACGCGCCTGAAGGAGCAGTCGCGGCACGTCCTCGTCGCGGACACCGCGATCACCGAGGTGAACGAGCTGTCGATCGCCGAGGCGCGCGAGCACTTCGAGGGGCTGGAGGACGAGCTGAACGAGCGCGAGACGACGATCGCCGAGGAGATCTTAAAGGAGATCCGCGCGCGGCTCGGGTTCATGGAGGAGGTCGGTTTAGAGTACCTCACGCTCGACCGCGAGGCGTCGACCCTCTCCGGCGGCGAGAGCCAACGCATCCGGCTCGCGACGCAGGTCGGCTCCGGGCTGGTGGGCGTGCTGTACGTCCTCGACGAGCCCTCCATCGGGCTCCACCAGCGCGACAACGACCGCCTGCTCGACACGCTGGAGGGGCTCCGCGACCTCGGTAACACCCTCCTCGTCGTCGAGCACGACGAGGAGACGATGCGGCGCGCCGACGAAATCATCGACATGGGGCCCGGCCCCGGCAAGCGCGGCGGCGAGGTCGTCGCGCAGGGCGACTTCGAGGAGGTGGTCGCGACCGACGAGTCGGTGACGGCCGACTACCTCGCGGGCCGGAAGTCGATTCCGGTGCCCGAGGAGCGCCGCGAGCCCAACGGCGAGCTCGTCGTGCGCGGCGCCCGCCAGCACAACCTGAAGGACCTCGACGTGCCGATCCCGCTCGGCACGCTGACGACCGTCACCGGCGTCTCCGGCTCCGGGAAGTCGACGCTCGTCAACGACATCCTCTACAAGGGGCTCGCCCGCGAGATGAACGACAACACCTCCGTCGACCCCGGCGAGCACGACGCGATCGAGGGGCTCGACGAGGTGGAGACGGTCCGGCTCATCGACCAGTCGCCGATCGGGCGGACGCCGCGCTCGAACCCCGCCACGTACACGGACGTGTTCGACCACGTCCGCGAGCTGTTCGCGGAGACGAAGCTCTCGAAGCGTCGGGGCTACGAGAAGGGCCGCTTCTCGTTCAACGTGAAGGGCGGGCGCTGCGAGGAGTGCGGCGGGCAGGGGACCGTCAAGATCGAGATGAACTTCCTCTCGGACGTGTACGTCCCCTGCGAGGAGTGCGGCGGCGCCCGCTACAACGACGAGACGCTCGACGTGGAGTACAAGGGGAAGACCATCGCCGACGTGCTCGACATGAGCGTCGCGGAGGCGCACGAGTTCTTCGAGAGCCACCGCGGGTTGGAGCGCCGCCTCAAGCTCCTGAAGGACGTGGGGCTCGGCTACATGGAACTGGGCCAGCCCTCCACGACGCTCTCGGGCGGCGAGGCCCAGCGCGTGAAGCTCGCCGAGGAGCTCGGCAAGCGCGCGACCGGCGACACCCTCTATCTCCTCGACGAGCCGACGACGGGGCTCCACAAGGAGGACGAGCGCAAGCTCATCGACGTGCTCCACCGGCTCGTCGACGCCGGCAACACCGTGGTCGTCATCGAACACGAGCTCGACCTCGTGAAGAACGCCGACCGCGTGATCGACCTCGGCCCCGAGGGCGGCGACGGCGGCGGCGAACTCGTCGCGAGCGGCACCCCCGAGGAGATCGCCCGGGAGGACGCCTCCCACACCGGGCGCTACCTCCGAGATATGCTCCCGAAGGTCGACCTCGAAGGGCCCCGCGACGACCGCCGGAAGCCCGCGGTGGCGGACGACGACTGAGGCAGGAGCGCTTCGGCGGGGTTCCGCGCCTCGGATCGAACGGAGACACAACTGATATTTCCGGTCGTCGAGCGATAGCGAGAGGAAGTATCGCGGATCGGCGGCCGCAATGTAGTATTTAAATAGCCGTGAGCGACGGCGACGAGCGCTTATAAAAGGAAAGTGCGGTGGCGCGCCTGCGAGCGGCCGCCACCGGCGGCCGCGAGCCAGCCCGCGAGGGACGCCGCGAACGCGAGCGGCGCAGCCGCGAAGCGTGAGCGGCGAGGCTGGGGAGGAGTGAGGTGCGGAGCGGTGCGGGTGGGACTCAAAGGGGCAGCCGCGAGGCCGACATAGGCGACGCAAGTACCGCAGGGAGGGAGCGGCAGCGACCGACGAGGACCGCAGCGACCGCACCGAGCCCTCGCGGCTGGGGCTTTGGAGGCGTCGTCCGTGGGCTTGCTAGCAGCTATTTATAAACGAGCGACTGGGCTTTGGATATCGGCACCCTAGCAGCGTCGGTCGTTTATAAATAGCCGACAGCGACACCACGGTCTACCTTATAAAGGTCACCCCGCAGTCGGGCGACGACCGGACGATCCGATGACGCTCGCAACGACGAGGAGCGCGACCAGATCGACGGCGACCGTCGCGATGACGCCGAAGCGGAACAGGACCAGCAGTCCGAGCACCGCCACGGCGAGCCCGACCGCGGCGCGACGAGCGCGGCCGGTGGTCGAAAGCGAGCGAGACACCTGAGCGCCGACGCCGACCTGCGCCGCGAAGAGGAGGACGCCGAACGGGGACACGGCTGGCATACGGCTCGATTCCGACCGAGCCTGTATGAATATGTCGGCGGGGCGAAGAGCGTCCGGAGCGGTCGGGGTGACCCCCGCGACCCGCATCTTGATACCGCGGCGCGTCGTCCTCCGAGCAATGCGAGAAATCACGACGGACGACGTGCCGGAGGCCCTCGGTCCGTACTCGCAGGGGATCGTCTCCGGCGACACGGTCCGCGTCTCGGGGAAGACGGGCGTGGACCCCGACACCGGCGAGGCCCCCGAGTCGGTCGCCGAACAGACGACGCAGACGCTCGAAAACGTCGCCGCGATCCTGGAGGCGGCCGGGACGACCCCGGACGCGATCGTGTCGGCGACCGTCTACCTCACGGACATGGACGACTACGACGCGGTCAACGAGGCGTACCGGGCGTTCATCTCGGAGCCGTACCCGGCGAGAACCTGCGTCGAGGTGTCTCGGCTCCCCGCGCCGCTCGACGTCGAGATCACGGTCACCGCGGAGCTCGACGGCGACTGAGCCGACCGATCCGAGGGCGACTGAGCCGACCGAACCGACGACGACGGCGAGTAGGGTCGGCGCCGACGAGCCACCCCTCAGAACTTCTCCAACAGGTCGCCGTAGAACTCGCCGCCGCGGTCGTCCGCGAGCTTCTCGACGATGAGTTCCGGCGTCGACCGCGCGAGGTGCCCTTTCTTCGGCGAGCGGTTCACCCGGAGCTCGCCGTCGACGAGCCCCGCGGCCTCGATCCCGTCGACCGCGACCGCGAAGTCCGCGGCGTCACGGATCTCGCGGGCCAAATGGGAGACGAAGACGGCGGTGGCGTCCTGGTCGTCGAGCGCCTCCAGGATGCCCGCGATGATCTTCGCGGAGGCGCCCGGCTCGGTGATCGACTCCAGCTCGTCGACGAGGACGAGCCGGCCGTCCGCGCCGTCGACGAGGTCGCCGAAGTCCCGGAGCGTCGCCTCGAACGCGCCCGCGTCGAGGGTCCCCTGCGACTTCGCGTAGTAGTGGACCTCCTCGAACCGCTCGACGGTCGCCGACTCGGCGGGCACGGGCATGCCCATCTGCGCGAGGACGACGACCAGGGCGACCAGGTCGAGCGTGGAGGTCTTGCCGCCGGAGTTGACCCCCGACAGCAGCGTCGCGCCCGAGACGGCGTAGTCGACCGGCTCGACGGCCGCGAAGTCGACGTCGAGCAGCGGGGAGCGGCCGCCCTCGATGCGGAAGCCCGCGACCGCGTCGCCGCCGGCCTCGGCGTCGGCCTCCTCCGGCCCGACCACCTCGGGCATGACGCAGTCGAAGTCGCGTGCGAACCGCGAAATCGCGAGTTCGACGTCGAGTTCGAGCGCGTCGCGCACGAGGTCCTCGACCGGCTCGCGGAGGTCGCCGAGGTCGCTCGCGAGGTCGGCCTTCAGCTTCGCCGCGCGGCGGTCGCGGGCCGCGGAGAGCTCGGTGCGGAGCCGGGAGACGGCGCTCTCGTCGTGGTCGACCGGGAAGGAGGGGTCGCCGCCGAAGACGCGCTCGGCCAGCTCCGCCTCCTCGGGCTTCAAGCGGAGCGCGTCGGCGAGGTGTTCGCGGGCGGCGTCGACCGCCGCGTCGTACTCGTCGGCCAGCTCGCGGTCCAAGAGGGAGTCGACGCGGGCGCCCTGCTCGACGAGGGAGAGGAAGTCGGTCCCCTCGATGGTGACGTCGCGCTCGCGGATCGCCTCGCGCAGGCGGTCGTCGGCGACCGAGGCCGCCGTCGACACCGCGGCGTCAAGGTCGTCGACGGCGGCGGTGAGCCGGTCCAGCTCCGCGTCGCCGGCGATGGTGCCGTCGTCGTCGAGCCGCGAGAGCGCGTCGCGCAGGCGGTCGAGGTCGACCGGGGGGTCGGGGCCAGAGCCTCCGCCCGAGACCGGCTTCCCGGCCGCCGCGGCCGCCTCGTGGACCGCCGCGGCCGCCTCCAGCCGCTCGCGGTTCTCGGCGAAGAACGCGAGCAGCCGTTCGGGGACGGTTTCGGCGGGATTTTCGAGCGCGTCCGGCCGCACGCTCACGTCGCCCTCGACGTCGAGCCCAGCGAACGACTCGTCTAAGACGATGACGGAGGCGTACGACCGGCCGAGCTCGGAGACGTCGCGCGCGTCCTCGACGGTCTCGACGGAGAGCTCGGGCACCTCGGCCTCGGCGCGCGCGAGCGTCTCGGCGTCGGCGGTCGCGAGGCAGCGGTCGCGGACGCGGACGGTCGGGGGGTCCGACAGGGGCGCGCAGTCCGCGAGCGCCTCGCGGACCGCCGGGTCGGGGTCGCGCGCCGTCGCGTCGGCCGCGAACGCCTGCGCCTCCTCGATCCGCGAGGCGGACGCGCTCGGGTAGAACGTCTCCAGCCGCTTCGCCGCGTAGTCGGTGACCGTGCGCTCGCGCAGCAGGTCGATCGCCTCGCGGTACAGCTCGCGGGCGCGGTCGGTGGCCAGCACGCGCCCGTCGTCGTCGTGGCGGCGGCGGATCGCCCCGCGCGCGATGCGGGCCGCGCGTGCCTCGTTGACGCCCGGCGCGCGGGCGATGGCGGCCACGTCGCCGGACTCGACGGTCGCGGCCGGGTCGTCGAGCTCGCGTAAGGCCGCGGCCGTCTTGGCGCCGACGCCGGGGATCGCCTCCAGCTCCATCTACCCGCCGGTATCGCGGCAACGGTCTAAAGCGTGCGGGTCGATGGCGCGGGACGGGGGTGACGGTCCGATGGCGGGCCGAGACCGGTTCCGCGTGCGACGGGCTTTTTCGCGCTCGCCGCGAACGCCGGCCATGAGCCGGAACGCGCGAGCGGCCGACGACGGGTCGCTCGCACCCGAGACGGCGGCGAAGGCGGCGAGCGCCCGCGACGCGCTCGGCGAGCGCGACGGGGTCCTCGTCGCGTTCTCGGGCGGCGTCGACTCCGCGGTAGTGGCCGCGCTGGCGCGGGACGCGCTCGGCGACGACGCCGTGGCGTGCACCGCCCGCAGCGAGACGCTCCCCGCGGCGGAGCTCGACGACGCGAAGCGCGTCGCCGACGAGATCGGAATCGACCACGAGACGGTGACGTTCTCGGAGCTCGACGACCCGAACTTCGTCGCCAACGACGGCGACCGCTGTTACCACTGCCGGACGATGCGGCTCGGAAAGATGTACGAGACGGCCACGGAGCTCGGCATCGACACCGTCTGCGACGGGACGAACGCGGACGACCCGGGCGAGGGACACCGGCCCGGGCTCCGCGCGGTCGAGGAGCTCGACGTGTTCTCGCCGCTGCTCGACGCCGGGATCTCGAAGGAGGAGGTCCGCGCGATCGCCGACTCGTACGACCTCTCCGTGGCCGACAAGCCCTCGATGGCGTGTCTCTCCTCACGGATCCCGACCGGCCTGGAGGTGACCGAGGAGCGGTTGACCCGCGTCGAGAAGGCCGAACGGGTGCTCCGCGAGTGGGGATTCGAGGGGTTCCGCGTGCGCGACCACGACGGCCTCGCCCGCGTCGAGATCGCGCCGGACGAGTTAGAGCGCGCGCTCGACCCCGACTTCGCCGACGCCGTCCACGAGCACCTCACCGACCTCGGCTTCGAGTACGTCACCCTCGACATGGCGGGCTACCGGACCGGGAGCGTGAGCCCGGGCGGCGGCGAGGAAGGCGGCTCCGACGGGACGGGCGGCGGCGAGGAAGGCGGCTCCGACGAGGCGGACGACGACGTCGACGGCGCGGACGACGACGATTCCGGCGGCGTCGACCTCGGCCGGAGCTATCCGCGCTGAAACGGGGCCGGACGGATTCGGCCGGCGCTCGCGGCGTTATCACCGGAGAGAACCCGGCGGGAACGCTTATAAACCGTGTTACTGAAGCGACACCTATGCGCGAGGCACAGACCCTGGCGGTGATCGCCGGCGGCGTCGGCGGGGCCGTCGGGGCGTTCGTCGGCGTCGCGATCGGCGGGTCCGCGGTCTCGGTGACGCTGACCACCCTCGGAGTCGCGACCGTCGTCGGGGTCGGGGTCATCGCGAGCGCGGTGATCGCCGGCGACGTGGAGTTCCTCGCCGACGCGGACGGCGAGTGACGGAAGCGGCGTGAGAAAGGGTCGCAACGGGGGAGAGCGGGCCGATTCGGGAGAAACGTTCAAATACGAGTTTCTCGTGATCGCACGTGATGGCCGCCGCGGCGTCGTTCTGGGAGGAGTGTGACCGCTACCACGAGCTCGCGGAGCGGTTCCAGCGCGGTATCGAGATCACCCACCCCGACCGGCTCACCGGGCGGAGCGGCTACTATAGCGAGTGCGGCTGTTCCTGGTGTGCCGAGGAAGTCACCTACTTCGAGTACCGCGGCGAGCGGCTGTAAGCGGGGGCGTCCGGTCGGCAGTAGCGCTCGCGGTCGACCGCGCGCTTCAAGGCCCCGCCGCGACGAACGGACGCCATGAGCCTCATCGCGTTCGACTTCGACGGGACGCTCTCCGACTCCGAGATGACGGTGCTGCTCGCGGAGCGGGCCGGCGTCACCGACGAGGTCGCCGAGATCACCGAGCGGGCGATGAACGACGAGATCGGCTACGCCGAGAGCCTCTACCGGCGCGCGGCGCTGCTAGAGGAGCTCGGGGCGACGGAAGTCGAGGACGCGTTCGACGCGGTCCGGATCCGGCCCGGCGCCGCGCGCCTCATCGAGCGCCTGCGGGAGGAGGGCCACCACGTCGCCGTGCTCACCGGCGGGTTCGAGCGCGGCGTCGAGGCGGCGCTCGCCCGCGAGGGGGTCTCGGTCGACACGATCGTCGCGAACCGGCTGCCGACCGACGCGGACGGCGCGCTCACCGGCGAGGCCGAGGGGCCGCTCATCGAGGGGACGAAGGACGACGCGCTGGCCGACCTCGCGGCCGAGGTGGGCGTGCCGATGGCGGAGACGGTGGCGGTCGGCGACGGCGCGAACGACCTGCCGATGCTGGAGGTCGCGGGGCTCGCCGTCGGGTTCGTCCCCAAGTCCGCGGTGCGGCCGGTCTGCGACTCGGTCGTCGCCTCCATGTACCGGCTCGGGAAGGTGTTGGAGTCGCACGGCGTGCTCGCGGCCGAAGCGTGACCCCCGAACCGGTTCGGGCCGGGGATACCTGACCACGTTCGGCTGAAGGGTTAAACAGAAATAGGGAGTACACATGGGCATGAGCGTCCTCGTTGGGGTGGTCCGATGCTACCGACGCTGACGTATCTCCAGTTTCATCTCGTCTTCAGTCTCCCCGTCCTGGCGCTGCTGTGGTACGTCGCCCCGCGGTACGAGCCGAAGCGCCAGCGCCGGGCGGTCGGCGGGATCGCGATCCTCGTCGCTATCGCGTACGCCTACACCACGCCGTGGATCAGCTACATGATCCGACGGGGGGCGTGGGGGTACGCCGACGGCGCCGTCGTCGCGCGGGCGCTGTCGATCCCGCTGGGGGAGTACCTCTTTTTCACGGTACAGACGGTCGTCGTCGCGCTCGCGCTCCACCGGATCGGCTTCGACCCGACGTTCCGGGAGGGAGACTTCGACCGCGCGCCGCGGGCCGCCGGGGTCCTCGTCGGCCTCGCGATGGTGCCGGTCGGGCTGGGACTCGTTCGGCTCGACCCCTCGTTCCTGTACCTCGGCGGGCTGATCGCGTGGGTCGGGCCGGTCCTCGCGCTCCAGTGGAGCGTGGGCGGGGGGTACCTCGCGCGCACGCCTCGGCTGTGGGTCACGGCGACGCTGGTCCCGGCAGCGTACTTCTGGGTCGCCGACCGGATCGCGATCGGGATGGGGACCTGGTACCTGTCGCCGGAGCTGACGAGCGGGATCACGGTCCTCGGACTTCCGATAGAGGAGATGCTGTTCTTCGTCGCCGCGGGAGTGATGACGATCAACGGCCTCGTCTTGTTCGAGTGGGTGCTCGACTGGAACGACCGCCGGGGGTCGGTCGCTGGGCCGTCGCCGTCGGGCGGGACCGAGCGCGACGTCCCCGGCCCGGAGCCGCCGGCCGACCCGGACCCAGACGTGGTCGATGACTGAGGCGTCATCGGCGTCGACGGGCGCGGCCGACGCCCCTCCGGCCGAGGCTCGCGAGCGCGACGCCGGGGTGACGTCACCGAGCGAGCGAGCCGGGACCGGAACCGACGCCGCGGCCGAGCGCGTCGACCGCTGGTTCGCGCGGCGCCCGGCGTTGGCGCTGGCCGCGCTACTGCCGGTGGGCGCCGTGACCCCCCTGTTTCCGGTCGAACTCGGCGTCGCGACGTTCGCGCTCGGCACCCTCGCCGTCGGGATGGCCCACGGCGCGGTGGACCATCTCGTTCCCCTCCGGGGCGCGCCGGGCGTGTCGCTCCGGCGGTCGATCGCAGTCGTCTCGGTCGTCTACGCGGTCCTCGGCGGCGCGGTCGCCGCCGCGTTCTTCGCCGCGCCCGTCGCCGCGTTCGTCGGGTTCATCGCGCTCACGTGGCTCCACTGGGGACAGGGCGACGTGGCGACGCTCGCGATCGCCGGCGTCGACCACCTGCCAACCTCCGGGGAGCGGTGGCTGGCGCTCGTCGTCCGCGGCGGCCTCCCGATGGGCGTTCCCCTCCTCGCGCACCCCGAGGAGTACCGGCTGGTCGCCGAGTGGGTCGTCGGGCTGTTCCTCGTCGACGCCGGCGCGGCCGCGACCGCGGTCGACCCCCTGTTCGCGCCTTCGGTCCGGATCGGCGTCGGCGTCGGGATGGCGACGGCGACGCTGGCGTCGGTCGCCTTGGGCTACCGCCGGGTCCGGGACGGGCGCGACGCGGACGGATCGCGGCGTGACCCGGGCGGCTGGCGCCGCGACGTCGGCGAGCTCGCGGTGCTGTGGGCGTGGTTCCTGCTCGCGGCGCCGGTGTTCGCGATCGGCGTGTACTTCGCGCTGTGGCACGCGCTCCGCCACGTCGGGCGGCTCGTCCTCGTCGACCCCGAGGCCGCGAGCGCGGCGTCGGCCGGCGACGCCGTCGGGGCGCTCGCCCGCTTCGGCCGCGACGCCGCGCCGCTCACGCTCGGCGGGTTCCTCGTCGTGGGCGCGGTCGGCCTCTCGGTGCCCGCCGGCGTGGCGGCGCCGGGCGACCTGCTCGCCGTGTCGCTGGTCGCCATCGCTGCCATGACGCTCCCGCACGTCATCGTCGTCGCGTGGCTCGACCGGCGGCAGGGCGTCTGGCGACCGGACGTCCGGCGGCTTCGCGGCGGGAACTAGGGGCGAGAGGCTCACTCCCCCCAACCCGGCGTGCCGGGCGCGCCCGCGTCGTCTTCGAGGTCGCGGACGAGTCGGTCGCGGGCGTCGGCGTCGAGCGCGACGCGGTCACCGTTCTCGCCGGCGCGCTCGGTCCACGCCGCGATCGCTTCGCCGACCCACGAGTCGGCCTCGCGGGCGCGTTCTCGGGCTTCGGCCATGCGCTCGCGGGTCACCGACAGCGACCCCGGGCGAGAGCCGACGGCGGCGCCGGCGAAGCGCGCGCGGTCGTCGGCGGTCCCCTCCCCGTCGCGGAGTCGGGCGACGACGCCGTCGAGGTCGTCCGGGTCCGGGTAGGCGAACACGGTCGCGCCGAGCGCCTGCGGGCCGAACGGCGGCGCCGGGAGGTCGTCCGGCGGCTCGTCGTCGAGGAGGCGGTCGCCGCCGCCGGCGGCCTCGACGCGCTCGCACTCCGTCTCGGCGCCGAGGTCGAGGTTGTGGCCGGGGTACGTCGAGCAGGTGCGCGGGTAGCGGTCGGCCCCGTGGATCCGGCACTGGAGCGTCGTCGGGTCGAGGAAGGCGCAGGCGTCGAGCCAGCGCGGCTCGTCGGTCCCGATCGGCGCGACCGGCTTCGGCGGGTTCCGGAGGCCGACGACGAAGACGGGCCGGCCGTCGACCGCGGCGAGGTCGGTCCCGTCGATCCGGACGCTGTCGTCGCGCTCGGCGGGCTCGAAGAGTCGGGGGACCAAGGCGTCGCCGAGGCCGTCGTCGACGAACCGCGCGACCTCGTCGCGGGTGAGGGGAACGAGGTCGTAGGCGTCGTCGAGCGGGGGGCGCGGGCCGGTGCGGTCCGAGCCCGCCGCGGCCGGATCGAGCGGGCGCCAGTCGACGCAGCAGCCGGCGCAGCCCTCGCAGTCGAGTTCCATACGAGCGTGCGAACGGTTCGCAGTGGGATAAGTGGTCGGCGGAGCCCGGGGTGCGAGCGGGCCCGGACCGTTTTGCCGGGGGCGGCCGAACGGCGTCACGAGATGGACTCGGAGACGGAGGAACTCAGGCGGCTCGCCGTCCGGATCGTCGAGGAACACGAGGCCGCGGCGGTGACGCCGGGGGTCGTCGTCCAGCGGCTCGCGGTCGAGTACGACCGCGACCGCGAGTACAGCGAGGTGTTCGACCTCCTCCACGCGCTGGAAGACGAGGGCGAACTCGTCTACCACCACGGGGAGTACAACGAGTTCGCCGCGCCCGAGTGACGGGGAGAGCGCGCGCCGCGGGCGCGGCCGCCGCCTCAGAGCTCCCCCTTCGTGCTGGGCGTGTCGCTGCGGCGCTCGTCGAGGCGGGTGGCGTCGTCGAGCGCGCGGGCCAGGGCCTTGAACAGCGCCTCGACCTCGTGGTGGGCGTTGTCGCCCGTCTCGACCGCCGCGTGGAGCGTGAGGCCGGCGTTGTGGGCCAGAGACATCGCGAAGTGGTCGGCCATGGCGCTGGTGAACTCCCCGACCGACTCCTGGGAGAAGTCGCCGGAGAAGTCGTAGTACGGGCGCCCGGCGACGTCGACGACGACGCTCGCGACCGCCTCGTCGAGGGGGACCCGTCGGTCGGCGTACCGCCGGATGCCGCGCTTGTCGCCGAGCGCCTCGTCGAACGCCTCGCCGAGGCAGATCGCAACGTCCTCGACCGTGTGGTGGTCGTCGATCGCGAGGTCGCCGTCACAGCGGACCGTCAGGTCGAAGAGGCCGTGCTTGGCGAACGATTCGAGCATGTGGTCGTAGAAGCCGATCCCCGTCGAGACCTCGCTCTCCCCGTCGCCGTCGACCGCGAGGGTGAGTTCGATCGTCGTCTCGCTCGTCTCGCGGGTGACGGCCGCGGTCCGGTCGTGCTCGCTCATACGGGCCCGTCGCGGGGGATTCGTAAGTCGGTTGCGGGTGTGAGGGCGTTCGAGTCCGCGAGAGAGGAGCTGATGTGATTGAGGAGTTCAGAGTGTACTTTTGACATCCTCCCCGCCCTGAAGGGCGAGGATTCCCGAGCGTTGGGATATTACGGTTCGCAACCCGCCTGTTCGCTCGGTGCGAAACGCCCCGAGGTTTGATTGAACAAGCGAACTGCTGGCCGTGCCAAACGACCGTTACTCATATCCACCGATGGGGGATTCTGAGTTATCTTTCTGCGAATATTCACCGCACCATTCACGTCCGCGTTCAACGTCACACCGCACGACTCACAGACGTACAGGCCGCGCTCCACACGGTTTGAACCAAGCTTCCGGCCACAGCACGAACACGTCTTCGACGTATCTCTCTCGGAAACACGGTCAACAAGGATTCCGTGTTCCTCTGCTTTGTACTCCAAGAGCGTCGTGAAGCGGTCGAACTCCCACCCGTGGAGTTTCTTGTTCCCGCTTCGACCCCAGTTCCGTGACTCTCCGTTCTCGTCTTCACGGATCTCGCTCAAGTCACCGATGGCAATACGACCGACTTCGTGGCCGATACACCGCTCTACAACGTGCTTGGCGAGCGAGTGCAGGAAGTGGTCTTTCCGACGCGAGAGTTTCTGCCGGGCGCGAAGCGCACGATTTGACGGGCCGTTCTCGCCCTCTGTGTCGTACTCGTCGCGGGTGAAGTAGTGCTTGTCTTGCTTGAGCACGTTCCCCGGATACAACTCGGCGTCACCGTTGTCGTAAGCGATGGTGAGGTAATTCTTGATGCCGAGGTCGATTCCAGCGGTGTTGTCCCCGGGAGCATCATCCACGGGAATTTCGACTTTACAGACGAGGTGAAGTTCCCAATGATCGCCGTTCCACACGGCTCGAACCTGTTGGATGTTCTCCACGGCCACGTCTGGGCGTGTTTCGTACTCTGCGAGGATGAAGTCAGAGCGGTGGTTCTTCAGGTTGAAACCCTTGCTCAGACGGAGTTGGTTGTGCTTGGAGTCGTGCTTGATGCCGTTTTGCTTCCACGTCACGGTGGAGCGTGGGTGATTGTCGCCTCGCTTCCGGTATCCTGGTGGATTCGCGTCTGTGTCGCCGTTCTTGCGTTTTTTGAACCAGCCGTTGAACGACTCAGCAAGCTCTTCTAGAACTCGCTGACTTGACTGAGAATGTAGGTCACTGTATCGTTCGTGGTCTTTTAATTCGCGCTTGAGGTCGGCTTCGGACGGAATCTCGCCGATGTCGTCCCATTCTTGTTGGATGTGGTAGCGTGCGACGTTCCACAGTTTCGATGCTGAGTGCCCGCAGTCATCGAGGTCGTCACTCACCTGTTGGTGATTGACGATTTTCGCTCGATATGTTCGGGTGGTTTCCAGCATCAGACTGTGTTCATAAATGCTTATGAGTATCAGTATTTTAAAAATAACGGCTACGGCGTGGAATATCCGGCAGTGCCATCGACGGTGGGTTGTGTAGGAGTTTTCGGCTGTATCCCCGCCCTGAAGGGCGAGGTTTTAGCCTTACAACATTCATAAATAGGCGGTGCGGTGGCGCGTGCCTCCGAGTGGCCGCCCTCGGCGGCCGCGAGGAGCACCGCGCGAGGGACGCGGCGACCGGAGCGAAGCGGAGGGAGCCGCGAGGCTGGGGAGGCGCGAGGCTGCGGTGCCGTGCGGGGCGGGACTCAAAGGGGCAGCCGGGAGGGCGGCGCAGGCGACGTAAGGACCGCAATGAGGGAGCGAACGCAGTGAGTGACCGAGTGAGGACCGCAGCGAGCGTGCGCCGCCCTCCCGGCTGGGGCTTTGGAGGTGTTCGCCGATGATCCGAAGTCAGTTATTTATAAGCGATCGACGACGACCCCGCGCTCCGTTTTTAAACCTCGTCCGCGGCCTTCTGCGCCTCTCGGAGCGTGAACTCGCCCTCGTACAGCGCGGTGCCGACGACGACCGCGGCCGCGCCGGCCTCTTTTAAATCGACAACGTCCTCGACGCTCGCCACGCCGCCGGAGGCGATGACGGGTATGTCCACGGCCTCGACGACGCTCGCGACCGCCTCGCGGTCGATCCCCTCTAACTGCCCTTCCACGTCGACGTTCGTAAAGAGGATCGCGCCGGCGCCCAGCTCTTCGTAGCGCGCCGCGGCCTCGGCCGGGTCGAGCCCGGTCCCCTCGGTCCACCCCGACACCACGACCTCGCCGTCCTTCGCGTCGAGGCTGACGACGACGCTCCCGGGGTGCGTCTCGTCGATCTCGGCGACGATCTCGGGCGTCTCGACCGCCGCGGTACCGAGGATGACGCGGTCGAGGCCCAACTCGAGGAGGTCGCGCGCGCCCTCTGCCGTGCGGATGCCGCCCCCCAGTTGGAGGCCGACCGCGTCCGGAACGCTCTCGACGACCGACTCGATCGCCGCCGCGTTGACGCGCTCGCCCTCGAACGCGCCGTCGAGGTCGACGAGGTGGAGCGTGCCGGCGCCCGCCTCGATCCACCGCTCGGCGGCCGCGACCGGGTCGCCGTAGCGCTTGCCCGTCCCGCGCTCGCCGCCGACCAACTGGACGACCTCGCCGTCCTGCACGTCGACGGCGGGGATCACCTCGAACTCGGGGAAGTCGCTCATACGGAACGAGAGTCGGGGACGCCGATTAAACAGGTCGGTTCGAGACGAAACGGAGGGTTGCGCGGCGAACGTCTCCGAAGGCTCAGTCGCTCGTTTATAAATAGCTGAGACTTGATCGACGGCGACCACCGCCAAAGCCCCATCGCTCGGCTGTACGTGGGTGGCCGCTGATCAACGGCGACCACCGCCAAAGCCCCAGTCGCGAGGACGCCGTACGCTCGCTGCGCTCCTCGCTCAGTCGCTACCGCTCCTTCGCTGCGGTGCTTACGTCGCCTACGGCGTCCTCGCGACTGCCCCTTTGAGTCCCACCCGACCGCGACCGCACCGCCGGAAGACGGTCCTGCTCGCTCGCTTCGCTCGCTGCGCGGGCTGCGACCTCCGTGCTCCCGCTCGCTCCCTCCGGTCGCTCGCGGGACCGCAGCCTCACGCCTCCCCAGCCTCGTCGGCCTCCCTCCGGTCGGCCGACTCCCTCGCGCGTGCTCCTCGCGGCCGCCTTCGGCGGCCACTCGGAGGCACGCGCCACCACACCGTATTTATAAATGATAGAGTTTCGACGGAACTCGGTGATTCCGGAGCCTCGACCCGCTTACTCCACCGATATGAGCAGCTGCGAGACGTCCTCGTCGTAGACGGCGGGGTCGGTCGCGAGCGCCTCGGCGGTCTCGGCGTCGGCGAGCCGCGTCACCGCGCTCTCGGCGTCGATCGAGTCGGGTAGCGCGTCGTCGAAGACCTCGAGGAGCGGCTCGGTCGGGTACGCGCCGCCGGCGACGATGACGTCGGTCCCGTCGTGCCAGACGCCGAGCCGGGCCTCGATCTCGAGCGGGCGGTCGATCTCCGCGGTCGACCCGGTCGGGAGCGGAATCTCACCGTCGAGCGCGTACTCGCCCGTCAGTCGCCACGCGGTCGCGGTGTGGCCGGAGCGCACGGTAGTGGTCATCTCCTCGGCGACCTCGACGTTCTCGATGCCGGCGTTCCGGAGCTGCGCGCGGAAGGCGTCGACCGCCGCCGTCTCCACCTCGCTCATCACCCGATCCCGGCCGACGCCGGCCGGGAGCCCGTCGATCGCGGGCCGGAGGTCGATCCGCGTCGCGAAGAAGACGACGGGCGACCCCGACGCGTCGACCGTCTCGGCGAGCGCGTCCGCGACGGGCGCGTACTCGAAGATCCGCGTGCGTTCGAGCGCCCGAACCGTGACGGGGCCGTACGACCGCTCGAACACGGTACCCTCGGACTCGTCGGTCTGCCGCCAGTCCTCGATCCGGTCGCTCGTCACCTCGGGGGCCGGCACCGGCCCGTCGCGCCCGCCGAGACAGCCCGCGAGGCCGGCGACCCCGACCGCCGCGCCGCCGGCGAGCAGCCGCCGCCGCGTCGTCCGCGTCGACCGCGCTCCGGTGTGCTCGTCCATGGATCGGGGTGGTCGCCTCCGGATAAATGGATGTCGCCGGTCCGAGCGGCGACGCCCCTCGTCCCCGCCGCCCGGAGGTGAAGCGGACGGCGCGGACGGATCCCTTATGTAACCACCGAGTACAACAACCGAGTGATGACTACCGACGAGAGCGAGACGCGGCAGCGACGCGCCCGGTCACGCACCCGACGACGGTTCCTGACGGCGGCCGGGACGGCGGGAGCCGTCGCGCTCGCCGGCTGTAGCGCCGAGCGCGTCGGCGACGGGGGCGACGGCTCCGGGAGCGACGGCTCCGAGAGCGAGGGGGACGGTGCGGCCAACGGAAACGACACCGACGACGGTGAGGACGGAAGCGACGGCGAGACGCCGACGCTGACGGTCGCGACGTACACGAGCTTCATCGACGCGCCCTCCGTGAGCCCCGGCGAGTGGCTCAAAGAGGAGTTCGAGAGCCGCGTCGACGCCGAGCTGGAGTGGGCGACCCCGAGCAACGAGGTGAACTACTACATCGAGCGCGCCGCGTCCGGCGCGTCGATCGACGCCGACCTCTACGTGGGGCTCACCACGGAGGACCTCGTGCGCGTCGACGACGAGCTCGACGGCGACCTCTTCGTCGAGGCGGGCGACGTCGACGGGCGCGACGCGGTGAAGGAGGGGCTCCGGTTCGACCCGTTCGACCGCGCGGTCCCGTACGACACCGGGTACATCAGCCTCGTGTACGACGGCACCGCGACGGAGGCCCCGGAGACGTTCGAGGGGCTGCTCGACGAGGAGCACAGGGGCGCGCTCATCGCGCAGAACCCCGGCGCCTCCTCGACCGGGCGCGCGTTCCTCCTCCACACGGTCAACCGCTTCGGCGACGGCGGCGTCGCGAGCGACGGCGACGGCGAGGCGATCGCGGGCGAGGACGGCGACCCCGACTACGACTACCTCGACTACTGGGCGGACCTCCAGGAGAACGAGGTGCGCGTCCTCGGCTCGTGGGACGACGCGTACGCGGCGTGGAGCGAGGGAGAGGCGCCGATGGTCGTCTCCTACTCCACCGACCAGGTGTTCGCCGACATGGAGGGGCAGGACCTCGACGAACACCAGATCCGCTTCCTGAACGACCAGGCGTACGCGAACCCCGAGGGGATGGCGGTCTTCGCCGAGGCGGACGAACCCGACCTCGCCCGGGAGTTCATGTCGTTCATGCTGGAGCCGGCGGTTCAGGGCCAGATCGCCCGGCGCAACGTCGCGTTCCCGGCGACGAACGGCGCCGAGCTGCCGAGCGACTACGCCGAGCTGGCGAAGGAGCCGGCCGATCCGGTGACGTTCACCTACGACGAGCTTCAGGGCTCGGTCGACGCGTGGGTCGAGGCCTGGGAGCGGCAGTTCGCCGGGAACTAACCGCGTGGCCGACGAGGAACCGAGCGCGTGACGGGAGTCGACGGCGGGCGTGCGACCGGTGACGACGACCGGGCGACCGACGACGGCCGGCGTGCGGACCGGCTGACCCGCCTCCGCGAGGGCGTCGAGTCGCACGCGCTGACCGCGCTCGCGCTCCTCACCAGCGCCGCGCTCGTCGTCGCCTTCTACTACCCGACTGCGACCGTCCTGATCGAGGCGGTCGTCGTCGACGGCGCCGTCACCCTCGCGGTCTTCGCCGAGGTCCTCACCGACCCGTTCTACTTCGGCGAACTCGCGCGGCTGCTGTCGGGCGAATCGCCGGCCGCGGTCGCGCGCTCGCTGCTCTCTCCGGACCGCCGGCTGGGGATCGTCGGCTTCACCGCGTACCAGGCGGTCCTCTCGACGCTCGCGAGCGTCGCCCTCGGGCTCCCGGCCGCCTACCTGCTCGCGCGCTTCGAGTTCCCCGGCCGGCGGACGCTGCGTTCGCTCACCATCGTCCCGTTCGTCCTCCCGTCGATCATGGTCGCGGTCGGGTTCGTCGCCACGTTCGGCGACAACGGCACCCTGAACGCCGCGCTGACCGCGATCGGGCTCCCGCCGGTCGACCTGCTCTTCACCCTCGAAGCGGTGGTGATCGCCCACGCGTTCTACAACGCGCCGCTCGTGGCGCGCGTGACGGCCGCGGCGTGGGAGTCGGTGGACGCGAGCGCGGTCGAGACGGCCCGGAGCCTCGGCGCCGGCCCGGTCCGCGCGTTCGTCGACGTGGTCGCGCCGCAGGTGTACCCCGCGGTGCTGACGGGCGCGGCGCTCACCTTCGTGTTCACCTTCGGCACGTTCCCCATCGTCTTAGCGCTCGGCGGGTTCCAGCTCGCGACCGTGGAGGTGTTCATTTATCGGCTGGTGCGCGACCTGAGCTACGCCGAGGCCGCCGCGCTGGCGATCGTCGAGCTCGCGATCTCGCTCGGGGTCCTCCTCGCGTACCTCCGGTACGAGGCCCGCAGCTCGACGAACACGCGGGGCGCGCGCCCGCTGTCGCGGCGCCCGCTGGTCCCGCCGGCCCCCACCCTCCGAGAGCTGCTGCCGCGGGCGGGGCTCGCCGCCTACGTCGCCGTCGCGGGGATCATCTTCCTCGCGCCGATCGCGTCGATGATCCTCGCGAGCGTCACGGGCGGTGACGGCGCGCTCACGCTCGACCACTACCGGTTCCTCGTCGAGCGCCAGCAGACGGGGGCGGCGTTCCAGGTGCGGCCGTGGCCCGCCATCCGGAACTCGCTGGTCTTCGCGACGGGGGCGACCCTGCTCGCGCTGCCGATGGGCGTCGTCGTCGCGGTGCTGACCACGCGGCGGTACCGCGGGCGGACGCTGGTCGACGCGGCCGCGATGGCGCCGCTGGCGGTGTCCGGGATCATCGTCGGCCTCGGCCTGCTTCGGGGGCTTGTCTTCGGCGTCGAGATCGCGGGGTGGCGGATCGCCGCGAGCGGCGCGGTCGCGATCGTCGTCGCGCACGCGGTCTCGGGCTACCCGTTCGTCGTGCGCACCGTGTCGCCCGGGCTCGCCGGGCTGGACCGCTCGCTCGTCGAGTCCGCGCGGGCGCTCGGCGCCTCGCGGGCGCGGGTGGTCCGCGACGTGGAGCTCCCCCTCGTCTGGCCCGCCGTCGTCGCGGGCGCGGCGTTCGCGTTCGCGGTGTCGATCGGCGAGTTCACCTCGACCGTCGTGCTGGCGACCGGCGCCGACGCGTACACGATGCCCGTCGCGATCGAACGCTTCATCGGGCGGCGGCTCGGACCGGCGACCGCCATGGGCGTCGTCCTGCTGGTCGTCACCGGCCTCAGCTTCGTCGTCATCGAGCGGCTGGGAGGTGAGCACCGTGGGCTCTGAGCCGCCGGCGGGTTCGGAAAACGGCCACTCAGTCGCCGTCGAACTCGACGGCGTGACGAAGCGCTACGGCGAGACGGCCGCCGTCGACGACGTGACGCTCCGGGTGCGCGAGGGGGAGTTCTTCACGCTCGTCGGGCCCTCGGGCTGCGGGAAGACGACCACGCTCCGGCTGATCGCGGGGTTCGAGGAGCCGACGAGCGGGGCGGTCCGGTTCGGCGGCGAGTCGATGGCCGGCGTCCCGCCCGAGGACCGCGACGTGGGCGTCGTCTTCCAGAGCTACGCGCTGTTCCCCCATATGACCGTCGGCGAGAACGTCGCGTACGGGCTCAACTTCGCCGAGCCGCCCGAGGGGACGACGCGCGACGAGCGCGTCGCGGAGCTGCTCGAACTGGTCGACCTCCCCGACGCGGCCGACCGCGACCCCGAGAGCCTCTCGGGCGGGCAACAGCAGCGGATCGCGATGGCGCGGGCGCTCGCGCCCGGGCCCGACGTGCTCCTCTTGGACGAGCCGATGAGCGCGCTCGACGCGCGGCTCCGCGAGCGGCTTCGCGCGCAGGTGAAGGAGATCCAGTCGGAACTCGGGATCACCACGATATACGTCACCCACGACCAGGAGGAGGCGCTGGCCGTCTCCGACCGCGTCGCGGTGATGAACGACGGGACGCCCGAGCAGGTGGCGCCCCCACGAACCGTCTACCGCGAGCCCGCGACCCGGTTCGTCGCCGAGTTCGTCGGCGACAACAACGTGTTCACCGGGGAGGTGGTCGACGCCACCGCCGACGGGGAGCTCGCGGTCGACGTCGACGGCGGGGACGCGACCCTGCGCGTGGGGGTCGGCGACGGGCGCGACGTCGACTCGCCGACCGCCGGCGACCGGATCGCGTTCTGCGTCCGGCCGGAGAACCTCCGCGTCGCGGGCGCGGACGGGAATTCAGGGGACGCCGCGCCCTCCGCGCGCGGGAACGCGCTGCGCGCGACCGTCGCCAGCGCGGAGTTCCTCGGCGAGACGACGCGCGTCACGCTGGACTGGGAGGACCGCGACCTCGTCGTCCGCGTCGTCGACCCGATCGACGGCGCGGTCGCGGTCGGGTTCGACCCCGAAGACGCGCACGTGATCGAAGTAGAATCACGGTGACCGACGAACGCTTATAAATAGATCCGCGGTGGCGCGTGCCTGCGAGCGGCCGCCATCGGCGGCCGCGAGGAGCACGCGCGAGGGACGCCGCGAGCGACGCGGGCGACCGAAGGGAGCCCCGAGCGAGCGGCGAGGCTGGGGAGGCGTGAGGTGCGGTATCGGAGCTGTCGGGCGGGACTCAAAGTGGCAGCCGGCGAGGCGGGCGCAGGCGACGTAAGCACCGAACGAGGGAGCGATAGCGACCGAGTGAGGCGCACAGCGAGCGTGCGCCCGCCTCGCCGGCTGGGGCTTTGGAGGTATCGTCCGTCGATCTATAGACAGTCATTTATAAGCGAACGATTGGGACTTTGGCGGCGTTCACCGAGGGACGACGGACGTACCAGTAAACGTATCGAGGCGACACGCCTTACCCCGCGGACCCAGTAGGACGCACATATGGCCTCCGAGGCGTGCGACGTCTGCGAGCGGTCCGTCCGGATCGCCGGCGGGATCGGCGACCTGTGGAACTTCGCGTTCGAGTCGACGCAGGGACTCACGCTCGAACTCACCGACGGCTCGGAGTTCTTCCTCTGTTTCGACTGCATGGAGAAGCTGCCCGACGACCACGAGCCGACCGCCGAGGACGTGGCCGACCTCCGGGAGCGAACCGATCCGGTCGAGGACGACGGGAACCACTTCTGGCACTGGGACTAGCGCGGAACGGTTCGGCCGGCTTCCGCGCCGCTGCGCTCCCGACCGTTTAAAAAGAGCGCCGCCGCGTCAGTCGGACTTCGGCGCTTCGCCAGCGCTCGACTCCGAACTCTCGTCGATTTCGGGCGTCGACGGCTCCGGCTCGACGCCGGTGTCGGCGGGCGTCTCGGTCGTATCGGTGACGTCGTTCGACCGCGCGCCGCTGCCGAACAAGCGGTCGAGGAGGCCGCGGTCGCTCTTCGGCTCGGCGAGCAGCACGGAGCACTCCACCTCGCCCAGCACGTCCAACACGAGCGAGCCGCGGACCAGCCGCGAGAGCAGGCCCTTCTGCGTCGCGCCGATGATGAGCATCGTCGCGTCGCGGGCGGCGCGCTCGATGCTGGCCTCGACGTCTCCGGTCTCGATCCGCAGCGTGGCGTCCGAGAGGTCGTGGTCCGCGGCCCACTCGGAGAGGAACGCGCGGCCCGCCTCCTCGCCGTCCTCGGCGACGTGGAGCAGGGTCACCTCGCCGTCGAACTCCGCCTGGAGCATCTTCGCGACGGCGCCGGAGAGGTCCGATGCCGGACCGCCCGCGGTCGGCACGAGAATCCGCGAGGCGTCGAAGCCGCGGTCGCGGAACACGAGGAAATCGGAGGGGAGCGAGTACGCCAGCTCGTCGACGGCGGACTCGGCGCGCCCGGGCGCCCCGTGGGAGTCCTCGCCCCAGCCCATCACGGTCATGTCGGCGCCGTAGGTGCGCGCGGCGTCGAACACCTCCTCGAACACGCGGTGCGACAAGACGACGTGCGTCTCCACGTCGACGCCGAACGTCTCGGCGTCCTCGCGGGCCTGATCGAGGAGGCCGTGGGCCGCCTCGTGGGCGCCGCGGTCGCGCGCCGCTTCAAGCGAGGTCTGGTCGGGGACGTTCGCGATGTTGACCGCGACGACGGTCCCGTCCCGCTGCTTGGCGATGGCCGAGGCGAGCGTGATCAGGTGCTCCTCGGTCTTGGGGTTCGCGAGCGGCACCATCACCCGGTAGTCGTCGCCGCTCGGCTGGACGGCGGTCGCCGCCGAGACGGCCGGCTCGGGCAGGTCCTCGGAGCGGTCGAGGATCCACGTCCCGAGCACGCCGCGCGCCTCAACCTTCCCGCGGGCGTACAGCAGGTACCAGAGCAGCGCGAAGACGACGAGCCCGGCGGACAGCAGGATGATCGTCGGGTCGATGTAGTAGATCAGCGCGAACGACGACACGGTGCCGATGATCGGGACGGCCGGGTAGAACGGCACCTCGAAGTCCGGGTCGTACCCCTCGACCTCCGACTCGCGCATCACGATGAGCGCGAGGTTGAGGAGGCCGTACACCACCAGGTGTAACACCGAGCCCATCGTCGACAGCGACTCGACGCTCCCGGCGAGGAGGAACACGACGATGAGCGCGCCGGTGAGCGCGATCGACTTGTACGGCGTGCCGAACCGCTCGTGGATCTGGTTGAGCGACGGGGTGACGATCTTCTCGCGGCCCATCGCGAAGTTGATCCGCGACGAGGAGAGGATCGACGCGTTCGCGGAGGAGGCGGTCGCGAGCAGTCCGCCGATCAGGAGCATGCCGGCGCCGACGGCGCCCAGCGAGTAGCCGAACACCTCGTACTGCCCGAACAGGAGCCTGGCGGCGTCGACGACCGCGGTCTCGTTGTTCGCGACGAGGTCGTTCGGCACGGCGGCGAGGAGGACGAGGAGGAACAGCGCGTACACGACCGTGACGATGATCACCGAGCCGAGCACCGCGAGCGGGAGGTTCCGCCCGGGGTCTTTGATCTCCTCGGCGACGGAGGTGATCTGGACGAACCCGAGATACGAGACGAAGATGATCCCCGTCACCGGCAGCACCTGACTCGTCGTGCCCGGCGGCGCGAGCGGGCGCAGCGACGACATCTCGGCGTTCAGCAGGCCGACGACGGTGAAGACGGCGAGGATGCCCAGAAGCGACATCACGATGACGATCTGGAGCCCCCCCGTCTCCTTGGCGCCGAAGTAGTTGACCGCGATAAAGAGGAGCGCGCCCGCGAGGCCGATCACCTGTGCGGCCTCCAGCGTCACCGGACCGAGCCCGACCGGGCCGAGCCCGACGAGCGCGTTCACGTACTCGCCGAAGCCGTACATGTAGAAGGCGGACGCGAACGCGAGTCCGAGCCAGTTCGCCCAGCCCGCGACGGAGCCGAACATGGGGCCGAGCGCGCGGTTGACGTAGAAGTACGCCCCGCCGGACTTCGGCATCGCCGTCCCGAGCTCGGAGGCCGACAGCGCCGTGAACAGGGCGATCACGCCGCCGAGGACGAACGTGAACGCCGCGAGCGGGCCGGCGCGGGCGACCGCGGTGCCGGGGAGGACGAAGATGCCCGCGCCGATCATCGTCCCGATCCCGATGGTGAGGGCCGCGAGCGGGCCGAGGTCCTTCGCCAGCTCCTCGTCGCCGCTCACGGCGGCCCACCTCGGACGGTTGTAACTCTTCGGACGTGTATCATACGTCCTTTCGCGCCTCCGTTCGTATAAACCCGGTTGATCCGGCCGAGGGCGCCGTTTCCGACGGGCGAAAGCGGTCGCGCGCCGCGCCCTCCGAACGGAACGCGATCGCGCCTTTTGAACGGAACACAAGGTCCATACCCTCACGCGTCCCGGTACGATCCAACAGGTGGATCCCGTGACGAAGAAACGCGAATACCGCGACGACTACGACGACAAGACGCTGTACATCCCCGGGCCGACCGAGGTCCGCGACGACGTCATCGAGGCGATGACGGAGTCGACGTTCGGTCACCGGATGGACCGGATGACCGACCTGTACACCACCATCGTCGAGGACACGAAGGAGTTCCTCGGCACCGACAACGAGGTCGTAATCTTAACCGGCTCCGGCACCGAGTTCTGGGAGGCGACGACGCTCAACCTCGTCGACGAGCGCGTCCTCGTCCCGACCTGCGGCGCGTTCAGCGAGCGCTACGCCAACGTCGCCGAGCGCCTCGGCAAGGACGTCGACCGCCTGGAGTACGAGTGGGGCGAGGCGGTCAAGCCCGAGGACGTCCGCGAGGCGGTCGAGGCCGCCGACGCCGAGTACGACATGGTCGCGGGCGTGATGAACGAGTCCTCGACCGGCGTCCGCAACCCGATCGAGGAGATCGGCGACGTGTTGAAGGAGTACCCGGACACCTACTTCGCCGTCGACGCCGTCTCCTCGCTCGGCGGCGACTACGTCGACATCGACGCCCACGGGATCGACGCGGTCTTCGCGTCCACCCAGAAGGCGTTCGCGATGCCGCCCGGGCTCGCCGTCTGCGTCGTCAGCGACGACGCCTACGACCGCGAGGTCGAGAAGGGCGACTCCTCGTGGTACGGCGGCTTCCGCCGCACCATCGACTACTACGACCGGAAGGGACAGACCCACTCGACGCCCGCCATTCCGATCATGTTAGCGTACCGCAAGCAGATGAAACACATGCTGGAGGAGGGCCACCGCGCCCGCGACGAGCGCCACCGCGAGATGATGACGTACGTCCACGACTGGGCCGACGAGCACTTCGCGATGTTCCCCGAGGCGGGGTACGAGTCGCAGACCGTCGCCTGTATCGAGAACACGCGGGGGATCGACGTTGCCGCGACCATCGAGGAAGTGAACGAGACGTACGACATGGCCTTCTCGAACGGCTACGGCGACCTCGGCGAGGAGACGTTCCGGATCGGCCACATGGGCGAACACACCGTCGAGAGCGTGACGGAGCTCACCGACGCCATCGAGGACGTCGCGGGCCTGTAATCCGGCCCTCCACCGACCGAATTCGAGCCGCTTCAGCCCTCGTCGCGGTCGGCGACGAGTTCGATCCGATAGATCCGGCCGCCGCTCTCCGTCCGGTCGGCGCCGACGACGACGAACGCGTGGTCGCCGACGTCGACGATGTCGCCCGTGTCGAGCGGTCCGGCCGGCTCGTCTGTTTCCCCCTCCCCTCCGCCCCCGACCGCGTCCGCGCCGACGGCGAGCGCGGCCGCTCCCCGGTCGATCGCGCGCCGCCAGAAGGCGTCCGAGGGCGGCCGCGGCCCCACCCGCGACGCCAGTTCGCTCCGCGTGAGTCGTCTCATCGGATTCGCCTCGTCGCGCGCGCCCTTAGCCGGTTCGGAATCCGGCGAAATCGGAGGCGCCGCCGCGACGGGCTCACAGCCAGAGCAGCTGCGCGTGCCGCGTCCCCTCGAACTCCAAAACGGTCTCCTCGTCGACGAGTCCCGCCTCGACGGCGACGCCGACCGCCTCGGTGCCGACGATGTTCGCGACCTGCGCGCGCTGGAGCCCCGCGACCACCTCCTCGGCGGTCGCCTCGACGGCGTCGTCGCCGCCGTAGAACTCCTCGCTCACGGTGAGCGTCGCGCGCCCGTTGTCGTACGTCTCGCCGAGGCAGTCGGGGTCGCAGACGGAGACGAGCCGGCCCTCGGCGGTCTCGCGCTCGCGCAGCAGCATTCAGAAGCCCTCGGGCCCCTCGCCCTGAAGCTCCCGCTCCGGGCCCTCCGCCTCGCCGTCCTGCCCGGTGCGGCCGCCCTGCCCGCCGCGACCGCCGGGCTGGCCGCCGGGGCCGCCGCCCTGCCCACCGCGACCGCCGCCCTGCCCGCCGCGACCGCCCTGCGGCGGCTGCCCGCCCGGGCCGGGCGCCTGACCGGTCTGTTCTTCGACCATCTGCTCTTCCGCCTCGCGGCGGAGCTCCTCGGCGCGGTCGGCGACCTCCTCGGCCTGCTCGTGGTCGCCCGCCTCTTCGAGCGCCCGCGCCTTCTCCTCTAAGACGCCCGCGTCGCGGTAGCCGAGGCGGATCGCGTTGTCGAAGCACTTGACCGCGTCCTCGGCGAGCCCGCGCTCGACCAGGAGGAACCCCCGGTTGTACCACGCCTCGGCGAAGCGCGGGTCGGTCTCGACGGCGCGCTCGGCGTGTTCGAGCGCCTGCTCGCCCTGACCGGACTCCCAGAGCGCGTACGCGAGGTTGGTCTCGGCGGTCGCGGCGTGCTCGGACTCCTCGTCGATGCGCAGCGCCTCCTGGTACGCGCCGATCGCCTGGTCGAACTCCTCCAGTTGCGCGTGGGCGGCCCCCTTGTTCACCCACGCCTCTTGGGCCTCCAGCGAGTCCTCCTCGGCGAAGTTGGCGGCGCGCTCGAACGTCTCCGTCGCCTCCTCGAAGCGGTTGATCCCCATGTACGAGAGGCCGACGTCGATCAGCTGCTCGACGTCGACATCCTCGCTGCCGATGTTCCGGCGGTCCAGCTCCTCGGTCAACACGCGGGAGTCGACGGGGTCGACGCGGCTCGGGTCCTCGCCCAGCTCGGGCGGGTCCAGCGTGAACGCGTCGTAGTCGGCGTCGACGCCCTGCCCCGAGGAGAACTCGTGGCCGTCGTCGTCGCGTTCGTCGGTCATGCGCCGTGATTGGCGGTCACGACGCGTAAGGGTTGCGTCGCACCGCGTCCCGCGGGGGAGACTCCCACGGGTGAACCTTTTCCTCGCTGCGGACCGTGTTCCCGCCCGCATGCCCTCCGAACTCCGACTCTCAACGCGGCTCCGGTTCGGCGTCGCGGCCCTCCTCGTCGCCGTCGGCGCCGCCGCGAGCCTCACGGTCGCACCGGACCTCCCCGAGCGGATGGTGACGCGCTGGAACGGCGCCGGCGAGCCGACCGGCACGCTCTCCCGCGCGCTCGGGATGTGGCTCGTCCCCGGGCTCGCGGCCGGGCTGATCGGCCTGTTCGCGCTGCTCCCGCGGATCGACCCCTTGGGGGAAAACATCGCCGCGTTCCGGGTCCACTACGACCGGTTCGTCGTCGTGTTCACGGCGTTCCTCGTCGCCGTCCACCTCGCCGTGCTCGCCGTCAACCTCGGCTACGCGGTCGACGTGACGACGCTCGCGGTCGCGGGCGGCGCCGCGCTGTTCTACTACCTCGGGACGCTGTTACCCCACGTCGAGCCGAACTGGTTCGTCGGGATCCGGACGCCGTGGACGCTCAGCGACGACGCGGTGTGGGAGAAGACCCACGCGCTCGGCGCCCGCCTGTTCAAGCTCTCGGCGCTGATCGCGGTCGCCGGCCTCTTCGCCGGCGAGTACGCGGTGTACTTCCTCGTCGGGCCGGCGCTCGCGACCGCCGCGGTCACCGTCGCGTACTCGTACCTCCGCTACGCGCGAGGGACGGACGAGGGAGACGACGGCGACGCGGCGCCCCGGACCGCGAGGTAGGAGAGAGCGCCGACGGCCGGCGAGGCGCCGACGGCCGGCGAGGCGCCGATGGTCGGCGAGGCACGGACGGCCGGCGAGGAGCGTCCGTCGCTCGGGCGAATTCCGCCCCGGTGCCCGGCGTTTATATCCGCGGCCCCGAAGAGGAGTGTATGACCGAGGAGTCACGCGCCGACCGAGAGTCCCCAGTCGGCGAGCCGGTGGTCCGGGCGGACCCGGCGGTGACGGGCGACCGGGCCGCGGACGCGGTGGGGTTCGACCCGAACGACCCCGACAGCGTCGCCGAGGCCGCGGAGACGGTGGCCCGGTTCGCGGCCGGCGACGTCGGCGACGGCGACAACGTCCTGATGCTGCGCGGCGCCGCCGCCTGCGCCGCGCTCGTCCGCGGTGTCGGGTCGTACAAGGAAGCGGCCGAGCGGGCGGGAGAGGACGTGTCCGTCGCGTTCATCCGCAAGTGGGCGCGGGTCCACGACCTCCCGCAGGCGATCCGCAGGCAGGTCGCCAACGGGCGGATCGCGCCGAGCGCCGCCAAACACGTCGCGCGGCTCGGCGGGCGGGACCGCTACCTGCTCGCGTGGGCGGCGATCGACGGCGAGCTCACCGTGCGGGAGGTGCGAGCGATCGCCTCCGCCGTCAACGACGGGGAGGACATCGAGGCCGCCGTCCGCGAGGCGGGCGTCGAGCTCGGTCGGCTTCAGCTCCGGCTCCCGGCCGACACCTACGTGGAACTGCGCCGCCGGGCCTCGATGGAGAACGTCGAGCCGGGCGAGATCGTCGCCGACGCGGTCGACGAGTACCTCGCGGACGACGGAGAGGACTGAGCGCCGCCGACCGGCTACGCCGCGTAGTCGCGCGCGAACCGCGCCGCGGCGGCCGCGATCGCCTCTCTCGCCCGGACGACCTGCCTCCACGCGATCGTCTCGTCGGGGTAGTGCGCCTCGTCGATGGTACCCGGACCGAACAGCACCGCCGGGATCCCGGCCGCGACGAAGTGTCGCGAGTCCGCGCCGTACGTCGCGCCCCGCGGCTCGACGTCCGGGAGCCCGGTCGCGGCGAGACCGGCACGGACCGCCTCGACGACCGGCTCGTCGACGGCGATCTCCGCGGGCTCGAACTGGACCGAGAACCGCTCGAACCGGGGCGGGTGCTCGCGCAGCCAGGGGTCCTCGGCCGCGACCCGCTCCAGCCGCTCGCGGAACGCCGCTTCCACCTCGGCGACGGTCTCGCCGGGCGCGACGCCGATCCGGAACTCCGCGTCGAGCGTCGCCGGGACCGTCGACGCCCACGAGCCGGCCTCGACCCGGCCGCAGACGACGGGCCAGGGGACCGGGAACTCCCCGTACAGGGGATGGTCGACCGCCTCGCCGCGCTCCGCCTCCAGCTCCATGAACGCCTCCCGGATCGCCTCGAACCGCGGGAGCACGTCCTCGCCGCGCCACCGGGTGGCAGCGTGCGCGCTCCGCCCGCCGATCTCCAGCCGGGCCATGAGCGATCCCTCGCAGGCGACGACCGGGCGCAGCTCGGTGGGCTCTGCGACGATCGCCGCGTCGCGCTCGAAGGGGTAGGGACTCGCGAGCGCGGCGGTCGCCGCGCCGTAGCCGCCGTCCTCCTCGCCCGCGACGGCCTCGACGACGAGCCGGAGGCCGGACGGCGGGAGGTCGATCGACCCGTCAGCGACCCCCTCGCGGACGTCTACCGCGGCGCCGACGCAGGCCGCGAGCCCGCACTTCATGTCGGCCGCGCCGCGGGCGGTGAGCGTCTCGCCGACCTCGTCGCCGTCGGCTCCCGTTCTCCCGTCCGAACCTCCGCCCCCGGCGTCGCGCCAGACCGGCTCGAAGGGGTCGCTCGACCACTCGGACGGCTCGGCCGGGACGACGTCGAGGTGGCCGTTCAGGACGAGGGTGGGGACCGGATCGTCGCCGTTTTCGCCGACTGCGCCGCCCGCGTCGTCACTGTCGCCTGCGTCGGCCGCGTCGCCCGCGTCGCCCAGTTCGAGGACGCCGGCGACGCTGCGCCGCCCCTCGACGGCCGCCGCGTCGAGGTCGTCCGGGAAGGAGGGGTGGTCGGCGAGGACGGCGGGGTCGGCGTCCCAGGCGTACGTCTCGAAGCCGAGGTCGGCGAGGCGCTCCGCGACGAACGCCGCCGCGGCCGCCTCCTCGCCGGCGGTCGAGCGGTGCCGGCAGCAGTCGGCGGCGAACGCGCGCATGTCGAACTCCATGGTCGCGGCGACGGCGGGGGCCGGGAAACCGTTTCGGGTGCCGACCCCGACCCCTGCCGCGGTTCTAAACGTTTATCCCTCGGCTGACCCTATCCGGAGTCGTCTGGGCCGGTAGCTCAGTTAGGGAGAGCGTCCGGCTTTTAACCGGACGGTCGGGGGTTCGAATCCCTCCCGGCCCGCTGTACCGCCGCGAGCAATATCGCGAGCGGCGGTGCTGTGCTGAGGGAGGGTTCGAACCCCGCCAGAGGCAGCCCGCGCAGCGGAGCGAGCAGGAACCTCTGGCTTTGGTTCGAATCCCTCCCGGCCCGTACTCCTCGCGGCGAGCACTCCGCGAGCCGCGAGGCCGTCGAAAAGGGAGGGATTCGAAGAGGCCAGTCGCGCGCAGTGAGCGAAGCGAACGAGCACGTCTGGGCGTGGTTCGAATCTCGTCGCACCCGACGGGTGCGACTGACCCACGCTCGCTTCGCTCGCGTGGATCCCTCCCGGCCCGCTGTCACCGGCGAGCGGCGTCGCTATATGATGAGCAGTTAAACGACGGTCACTCCTCCCGACCGACCCACTCCAGCGCCGCCGCCCGACGGTCGAGCAGCGTTCCGAGGTGGTCGGCCTCGGCGGTCTCCAGCGTTCCGTCGACCGCGTCAACGAGCGTCCGGGCGGGCGAAAGCGGCGTGTTCTCGTCGCTCGTCCCGTGCCAGACGCGAACCGGGACACTGACCGAATCGGTGTCGAGCGACCCGCTCGCGAACGCTCGGTTCTCGCGTTCGACCGCCCGGGCGCCGGGGGCGAGGGCCTCGTGGAAGTCGGCCGCCACCGCCTCGGCGACCGGGTCGGAGACGGACCGGTCCGTGTACTGCGAGACGACCGCGCTCGGGCCGGAGACCGACGCGACCACGTTCGAGATTCGGAACAGCGCGCGCAGCGCGAACGGGACCGACGCGAGCGTCGCGAGGGCGTTCTCGGCCGGGGGAACGACGCTGCTCACCAGCCCGACCCGAGCCACCCGGTCGTCGCTCGCGGCGGCGAGCGCGAACGGGCCGCCGCCGGAGAAGCCGAGGGCGCCGGCCCGGTCGACGGACTCCGCGTCGAGGAGCGCGCCGAGGTCGGCCGGCCAGTCCTCCCACGACCAGTCACCCGGGGGCGGCGAGGAACGGCCGTATCCCGGGCGGTCGGGAACGAGGAGCCGAACGCCAGCCTCGCTCGCGGGGTCCGACAGCAGCGCTCCGAACAGCCGCGATCCGGGCGTGCCGTGCTGGACGACGACCGGGACCCCGTCCGGGTCGCCGCCGGTCGCGTACGAGAGGGTGCGTCCGTCGGGGAGGGTACACGCGTCCGTCGAGAGATCCGCTGGGTCGGGCGTCATGGTGGGACCTACGCGGCGGTTCTCGGAGGACCGGAAAACGGATTTCGGTATCGCGGTCCCGGAACCGCGAGCGGCGTCGCTCGCGATCGTCGGAAGGGGGAAGAAAGTGTGTGAAGCGTCGACGTGTGACACGTCATGTGTGACGCGTCTGCGCGTGATGCGAACCGCTCAGTAGCCGAGCTGCTCGCGCACGAGGACGACCGTCGTCCGGCCCTCTCCTCGGTCTCGCGCCGGTAGATCAGCTGCTTCGCGATCGCGGACTCGACGCCGTACGCCTCCTGCGCGCGCTCGTTCTCCAGCGGGTACGCGACCGACTCCAGCCGGTCGAGGGCGTCGTCGAGCGTCGGGACGATCTTGTTGATCCCGGTGACGATGACGACGTTGCCCGCGGCGAACGGGTACGCGCCGATGCGGCTGCCGGAGAGGTCGGCGGCGACGAGCTCGCCCGTCTGCGCGACCGCGTTGATCCCGCCGAGGAAGTAGTCCGCCGTCTGCGACTCGCGGCGCGCGGCCTGTCGCTCCGCGTCGTCGTCGATGCCCCAGATCTGGTCGGGGAGGCTCTCCCACTCGTGGTCGCCCCCGCTCAGGAACTCGTCGAACCCGATCTCTTCGAGCGTCGTCGAGTGCCCGTTCATCACCGAGACCCCCGCGGGGATCTGGGACTTCACGGCCTCCAGCGCCTCGTCGGCGTCGTCGACGACGACGGCGTCGAAGCCGCGCTCCTCCAGGCTCGCGACGGTCTCCTCCACGGTCTCGTCGTCAGGGAGTTCGTCCAGTTCCGCGTCGATCTCCGTCTCGTCTGCGTAGTCGGCTTTCTGCTGTGGCATAGTGAACGTGAGAACCTCGTCGACGGATCGGAGGGTCGGGAGTCACTTAACCGCTCGCGGACGCCGTTGTCCGGTGGTTACGCCGGTGTTACCCTCGTGTCGTCGCCGATGAATATGCGGCTCGGTACCGATAAACGCGGCCGGTCGACGAGCCCGAGGCTCAGCGGTCACGCCGTCGATAAAAGTTGCGTGTCGTCGAGGCCCGAAGGGGCTCGCGACGGTCGGTCTGCGGACGGTTCGGCGAAGGGGCTGTGGTCGGCGTGGGTGGTGTAGTTGTCCTATCGGACGCTTACATCGCGCCGCCCATACCGCCCATGCCGCCCATGCCGCCGCCCATGCCGCCGGGCGCGCCGCCGGGGCCGCCGTCGTCGCCGCCGTCGTCCGTGCCGCCGCCCTTGAGGTCGCCGGCCGCGATGACGTCGTCGATGCGGAGGATCATGACGGCCGCCTCGGTGGCGGACTCGATGGCCTGGGTCTTGACGCGGAGCGGCTCCACGACGCCCTCGGCCTCCATGTCGATCACGTCGCCCGTGTAGGCGTCGAGACCGGCGCCGAACTCGCCGCCGTCGTGGCGGGAGCGGAGGTCGACCAGCGAGTCGATGGGGTCGAGACCCGCGTTCTCGGCGAGGGTGCGCGGGACGACTTCCAGCGCGTCGGCGAACGCCTCGACGGCGAGCTGCTCGCGGCCGCCGACGGAGTCGGCGAAGTCGCGGAGCTGCAGGGCCAGCTCGGCCTCGGGGGCGCCGCCGCCGGGCAGGACCTGGCCGTCGAGCAGCGTCGTGCGGACGACGCCGAGCGAGTCGTCGATGGCGCGCTCGACCTCGTCGACGACGTGCTCGGTGCCGCCGCGGAGGATGAGGGTGACGGACTTCGCCTCCTCGACGTCCTCGACGAAGATGCGCTCGTCGCCGCCGATGTCCTTCTGGGCGACGGAGCCGGCGAAGCCGAGGTCGTCCGTCTCGATGTCGTCGAGGTTGGAGACGACGCGGCCGCCGGTCGCGCGGGCGAGGCGTTTGAGGTCGCCGGACTTCGCGCGGCGGACGGCGAGGATGCCCTCCTGCGCGAGGTAGTGCTGCGCCATGTCGTCGATGCCGTCACCGACGAAGACGACGTCGGCGCCGATGTCGGTGAGGTGGTCGACCATCTCGCGGAGCTGCTCCTCCTCCTGGTCGAGGAACTGCTGGAGCTGGTCGGGGTCCGTGACGTTGACCTCGGCGTCGATCTCCGTCTCCTTCACTTCGATGGCGCCGTCGAACAGCGCGACGTCGGCGTCCTCGACCGCGAAGGGCATGTTCTCGTCGACGCGCTCCTTGTCGACGATGACGCCCTCGACGAGCTCGGACTGGTCGATCGAGCTGCCGACGACCTTCTCGACGGAGACGTTCTCCGTGTCGATGCCGTCGTCGTCCTGGACCGCGAGGACGGCGTCGACGACGAGCTCGGCGAGGAGGTCCTTGGAGTTCTCCGCGCCCTTGCCCGTCATCGCCGTCTCGGCGATTTCGACGAGCGTGTCGCGGTCGTCCGCGGAGACGTCGATGGCCTCCTCGTCGAGGATCTCCTTGGCCTTCTCGGCGGCCTGTCGGTACCCCTGCGCGAGGGTCGTCGCGTGGATGTCCTGGTCGAGGAGCTCCTCGGCCTGATCGAGGAGCTCACCGGCGACCACGACCGCGGAGGTGGTGCCGTCGCCGACCTCCTCCTCCTGCGTCTCGGAGACCTCGACGATCATGTTGGCCGCCGGGTGGTCGATGTCCATCTCCTTCAGGATGGTGACGCCGTCGTTCGTGACGACGACGGACCCGCCGGAGTCGACGAGCATCTTGTCCATCCCTTTCGGGCCGAGCGTGGTGCGGACGGACTCCGCGACCGCCTTCCCGGCCGTGATGTTCATGTTCTGCGCGTCCTTTCCGGAGGTACGCTGCGACTCTTCAGAAAGTACGATCATGGGCTGATTGCCCATCCGCTGACGCTGTGACATTACAGCCATTGATTGATTGTGATTCTATATAAACCCTTTGCTCGGGTCGTGCGAAACCGCAACACGGTGCGGGAGTATCGGCCGGTATGCGGTGCGTTCACACGGGCCTTTATATAGAACTCTAGATCAACTGCTGGACGCAAATCGCTTATAAACGGACCGCGGCGGCGCGTGCCGGTGAGCGCCGCAACGCGGCGCGAACCGCACCGCGCGAGGGAGTCGCTGGCTCCCGGAGCGAAGCGGAGGGTGCCAGCGACGAGGCTGGGGAGGCGTGAGGTGCGGTGCCGTGCGGGGCGGGACTCAAAGGGGCAGCCGTGAGGCAGGCGCAGGCGACGCAAGTACCGCAGGGAGCGAACGAAGTGAGCGACCGAGGAACGCAGCGAGCGTGCGCCTGCCTCACGGCTGGGGCTTTGGAGGTGTTCACCGTCAATCAGGGAGTGTCAGCGTATAGCCGAGCGGCTGGGGCTTTGGAGATGTTTGCCGTCGATCTGTGGTCAGTTGTTTATAAGCAAACGGCTGGAGATGTAACAGTAGTCACGACACCGCTAGTAACAGCGATTTATAAACGAACGACAGCGGCGACGCCAGCACAGAACTCCACTTATTGCGGCGCGTTGAAGCTCACGTCGTCGTCGAGCTCGTTGGACATGCGCTCCAAGTAGGAGTACACCGCGCCGTGGGGCGCCCCGTCGAGCAACATTCCGACCGCCCGCCGGACCACTTCGAGCTCCTCGGGCTGGCCCACGGCGCCCACGGTCGAGCCGTAGACGACGACGTTGGCGCCCGACAGCTCCTCGATGAGTTCGCGCGTGCGGCCGTTCTCGCCGATGATCCGGCCCTTCTTGCGCTGGAGGTCGTTGTCGTTGCGGGTGTGCTCCGACAGGTCGATTAAATCGAGCGTCCGGAGGTCGTGGTCGAGGATCGACAGCGCCGTCTCCGGCTTGAAGCCCCGCCCGATCGCCTTGATGATGTCCGGGGCCACCATCGCCGCCACGGGGTCGTCGCGCTCCTCGATGGCGACGCTCCCCGACTCCGAGTCGATGTCGAGCCGCACGTTCGCCCGCTCTTCGATCTCCCGCATCGTCTCGCCGCCGGCGCCGATGACGACGCCGATACGGTCCTGCGGAACCGTCACGTGTTGCATATCACGGAGTACCCGGCGGAGCCTTTTAAGCGTGTTCCGCCGCGGACGGTGTGTGGCCGCGTGACGGTGTCCTCCGGCCGCTTTCGGGCGACGCGGCTCCGATCTACTCGTCAGACGGCCCGTCAGATTCGCGCTCCGGCTCGCCCGACTTCCCCTCCGGCTCCCCCGTCGGGTCCGGCTCCGGCTCCGTCACGTACGCGCGGAGGTCGTCGGGGTCGACGTCGATCCCCTGCCGGGTGAAAAAGGCCGACACGTTCTCGCAGTCGCGCTTCAGGAACTCGCCCGCGTTCGGGTGGTGGACCGTCACGGCCTGCCCGAGGTCGATGATCACCAGTTCTCCTTCGTGGATGATCATGTTGTACTCCGAGAGGTCGCCGTGGATCAGCCCGGCGCGGTAGAGCCGGCGCATGTACTCGCGGACGACCTCGTAGGCGGTCTCGGGGTTCTCCACGTCGACCTCGCTCAGCCGCCGGGCGCGGTCCTCGGCGTGCCCGACCAGCTCCATCACGAGGACGTTGCGCTGGACCGCGATCGGTTCGGGCACCCGGACGCCGGCCTTCCGCGCGCGTTCGAGGTTCGCGAACTCCTTGCGGGTCCACGCCAGCACGACCGCCTTCTTGTCGCTCGCGATCCCCTCGAACCGCGGGTCGCCCTCCAGGTAATCGCGCATCTGCCGGAAGTTCGAGGAGTTGATCCGGTACACCTTCACCGCGACCTCGCGCTCGGGCGTGACGCCCTCGGGGCCGCCGCGGGCCGCCTCCGACCCCGGCTCCGGCCGCTCGCCCGCCTGCCCGCCGAGCGCCTCGAAGACGCTCGCCTCCTTGCCCGTCGACACCGGCCCGCCGAAGGCGTCGACGTAGCCGTCCTGGACCAGCTTGTAGACGGCCGCGAGCGTGGCGTCGTCGAACACCGACTCCTGCAGCTTGAACTGCTCGGTGTCCTTGATCCGCTTGCGGAACTCGTCGAACTCCCGGTCCTGCCGCCGGGCGATCCGGTCGGCCTCGGTGTCGGAGACGTCGAGCTGCTCCCACTCGTCGCCCGGCTGGTCCGCGGGTTCGAGCAGGCCGAAGTCCTCGCTCATTCGTCGGGTCGTTCGCCGCCGCGAGGGATAAGCGAGGGGGTCGGCGGCGACGAGCGGGTCGCGCGGGCGGAGCGAGAGCGATGCCGAGCCCGTCGCGCGGGCGGAGCGAGAGCGCGTGTGGACCCCGCTACAGCACGTCGAGCGCGTCCTCGACCGGCATGTGGCCGTCGCGGACGGCCTCTAAGATCGTCCGTCGTTCCTCGGTTTCCGGGTCGATCCCGTCCGCGTCGTCACCGGTTCCGTCGCCCTCGCCGACCTCCGCGAGCGTCACCTTCTCCGTCTCGCCGACGAACTCCGGGAAGTCGGTGCCGTCCGCGAGGGCCTTCTCCTTTTTAACGCGGTAGGAGCCCGCGTCGGTGGTGTAGAGGTCGCCCGGGTGGAAGAAGAACCAGTCCTCGCGGTCGAACCGCACCGCGATCCGGGCCTTCGCGCCGAAGTTCCGCGCGAAGAAGAGGAGGGCCTCCACCTCCTCGCCGGTGAGGTAGATGGGGTCGCCCGCGCTCGACTTCGCCTCGATGGCGTAGAACGTCTCGCCGTCGCCCGCGAGCACGTCGGGCAGCTCCCGCTCCGTCGCGGAGCCGCTGGCCGGCGCGCGCATCACGGCGAACCCCGCCTCGTCGAGGGCGTTCACCAGCTCGCGCTCGCGGCGGTCCCCCTTCCGGTTAGCGGACACGGTCGTCGTCACCCGGTTCGGTCATGGGGGGCCGTAGACGGGAGCCGGGCAAAAGCCCGGCGGGTTTCGGTTTCCGGATGACGCGACCGCACGCGGTCACCCTCGCAGCCGCCACCACAGCGACCGGAGCTTGTAGCCGAGCGACCCGCGCTCGTACCCGTTCCAGCCGCTCATTCCGCCGGCGAGCGTCGACGCCTCGTACCCCGCCTCGTCGAGCACCCGCGTCGCGCGCTTGGCGACGATCCCCATCTTGCAGACGGTGACGACCTCGCGGTCGTCGGGGACCTCGTCGAGACGGCGGCGGAGCGCGGCGTCGTCGCCGCTCCGGAGGTCGTCGTACACCGGCACGTTCCGGCTCCCGTCGATCGCGCCGCTCACGTAGTCCGACTCGGGCCGGATGTCCAGCAGGAACGGCTCGTCGTCGGTCCCGAGGCGCTCGTCCAACTCGTCCGGACGGATTCGACTCATCGGCGGAACGTCGGGCCCGCGGCGGAAACCCCTGCCGCCTGCGGCGCGTCGCGGGCGGCAGTCACGCGTCCGTCGCCGGTCGTCACGCGTCCGTCGCCGGTCGTCCCCGCATCCGCTCGGCGTGTTCGAGGACGACTCCCCCGAGTCGCTCGGTGCGCCGGCGGAGGTCCTCGTCGGTGATCCGCGGCTCGCCGTCGGGACTGGCCGCGCCCGTCTCGATCTTCGAGGAGGCGCCCTGGATCCCGACCTCGTGAGGCACGGTCCACGCGTGGACGTTCCGGAACGTCGACCGGAGGTGTTCTAAGGTTCCGCCGTAGGAGCCGCCGCCCGCGGTCGCGAGCAGGCCCACGGCGGTGTTCTCGTACTCGTCGGAGCCGCAGAAGTCGTGGAAGTTCTTGAACGTCGACGAGTAGGAGCCGCGGTAGACGGGCGTGCCGGCGAGGACGCCGTCGGCCTCGCGAACGCGGCGCTTCAGTTCCTCGCTGTCCCCCTGCGCGCCCTGGTCGGGGTGGTACAGCGGGAGGTCGACGGCGGCCAGATCGATCAGATCGGTCTCCGCGCCGGCGTCGGCCGCGGCGTCGAGCGCGACGCGGAGCGCGGCCCGCGTGGTGCTGTCCGCGCTCCGACTGCCGGAGATCGCGACGATTCGGGTCATACGCCGGGTTCGGGAGCGAATAATAAAAACGGAGGCGATCGGAACGGTCCGGAGACGAAATGACGGTTGCCGACGGCTCGTCAACGGCCCTGGGGAGCGTTTCGGTCTTTTAAATCCCAGCTGATCGTTTATAAGTAACCGACCACGGACCCGCGGCGAACACCTCCAAAGCCCCAGCCGGGAGGCTGTACGTGGTCCACTGTGGATCGACCGCGAACACCTCCAAAGCCCCAGCCGGGAGGCGGGCGCACGCTCGCTGTGCTCCTCGCTCAGTCGCTACCGCTCCTTCGCTGCGGTGCTTGCGTCGCCTGCGCCCGCCTCCCGGCTGCCCCTTTGAGTCCCGCCCCACAGCACCGCAACCGCACCTCTCACCTCCCCAGCCTCGTCGGCCTCCCTGCGGTCGGCCGACTCCCTCGCGCGTGCGGTTCGCGGCCTGCCGGCCGCTCACCGGCACGCGCCACCGCGGTTCGTTTATAAATGTCCGCTGTCGGCTTGCCCGCGCAAACCTCGCGACCGGCACGGGGCATTATTGTCCCGGCCGGTGACGTGGTCGACATGGATCAGATTGCCTTCGGCACGGACGGCTGGCGTGCGACGCTCGACACGTTCACCGACGAGCGGGTGCGAATCGTCGGGCAGGCGGTCGCGGACCACCTCGACGCGGCGGGGCACGACGAGCCGGTCGCCGTGGGGTACGACGCCCGCGAGACCTCGGAGGGGTTCGCCGAGAGCCTCGCCGAGGTGCTCGCCGGCAACGGCTTCGACGTACTGCTCCCCGAGCGCGACGCGCCGACGCCGGTGATCGCGTACGCCATCGTCGATCGCGGACTCGCCGGTGCGTGTATGATCACGGCCTCCCACAACCCGCCCGAGTACAACGGCGTGAAGTTCATCCCGCACGACGGCGCCCCCGCGCTCCCGGACGTGACCGAGGACATCGAGGACCGCCTCGCGGAGCCGGACCTCCTGCCCGAGGCCGAGCGCGGCACGGTCGAACGGGTCGACCTCGTGCGCGACCACGCCGACGCGGCCCGCGACCTCGTGGGGCGCGTCGCCGCCCCCGGTACCGGCGACGCGGTCGACCTCTCCGGGCTCACGGTCGCGTACGACGCGATGCACGGGAGCGGGCGCGGCGTCACCGACGCGCTCCTCGAGTCGGCCGGCGCGGAGGTCGTCCGCCTGCGCTGCGAGCGCGACGTGACCTTCGGCGGCGGCTCCCCGGAGCCGTCCGCGGAGCACCTCGAAGCGCTGGCGGAGCGCGTCACCGACCCCGACAGCGACGTCGACCTCGGGGTCGCCAACGACGGCGACGCCGACCGGATCGCCGTCGTCACCCCCGAGCGCGGCGTCCTCGACGCCAACCTCTTCTATTCCGCCTGTTACGACCGGCTCCTAGAGACCGACTCGGGGCCCGCGGTCCGCACCGTCTCGACGACGTTCCTCGTCGACCGCATCGCGGAGGCACGCGGGGAAGACGTGTACGAGACGCCGGTCGGATTCAAGTGGGTCGCCGAGGCGATGGGAGAACACGACGCGCTGTTCGGCGGCGAGGAGTCGGGCGGGTTCACCCTCCGCGGGCACGTCCGCGAGAAGGACGGCGTGCTGATGGCGCTGCTCGCGGCCGCGACCCACGCCGCCGAGCCGTTCGACGCGCGCGTCGACCGCCTGCTCGACGAACACGGGCGCATCGCGGCCGGGAAGGTGTCCCTCGACTGCCCGGACGACCGGAAGGAAGGCGTCCTCGACGAGCTCGAAGACCACATCCCGGAGTCCGTCTGCGGCTCCCCCGTCGCGAAGGTCGTCACCCTCGACGGATTCAAGCTCCTCTTGGAGAACGGCTCGTGGCTGCTCGTCCGCCCCTCTGGCACCGAGCCGAAGCTGCGCGTGTACGCCGAGGCCGACTCCGAGGGCGCCGTCGACGACCTGCTCGCCGAGGGGCGCGACCTCGTCGAACCGCTCATCTGAGGCTGGACCCGAACGGCGGGCGGTGACCGGTCGGGAGCGTCCGCCCGGACGAGTTTCAGTTTCGCCTTGCGTTCGGCTCGTTTATTTATAAATTAACCTCGTATCGTCGCGTACGGCCTACCCCGGCCGAGAGCCCACATGATCGACGAGCCACTGCCAGCGACCGAGGGCATCGACGCGGAATCGAACTCAGCCGACGAGACCGCGAGCGGTGACGCGGGCGGTCACGACGCGACCGATCGAAAGGAACCCGACCGCGACGCGTCCCACCGGTCCCGCGAGCCGGCGACGCCCGACCGGGACCCGCGGGAGGAACCGGACCGAGCCACCGACCCGCCGCCCGACCGGCTCGACGGCGACGCGACCTGCGAACGCGACCGCGGACCGGACGGCGAGGGAGACGAGACGGACGAATCCGACGCGCGCGAATACCGGCTCGAACGGCTCCGACTGTGGCGGACCGTCGTCACGCTCGCGGTCGTCGTCGCCCGGCTCCTCCGGTCGCTGTGAGCGGCCGGTCGCCGCTCCGATCGGGTGCCTTTTTAGGTGATACCGCCCAAGCTGAACGTATATGTTCAAGGCCATCGTGGGCGCGTCGACGTTTCAGGACGCGCTCGATTCGGTGAGCGTGTTGGTCGACGAGTGTAAGATCCGCCTCAACGAGGAGGAGCTCTCCATCCGGGCCGTCGACCCCGCCAACGTCGGCATGGTCGACCTCACCCTCGAAGCCGCCGCGTTCGAGTCCTACGACGCCGACGGCGGCGTCATCGGCGTCAACCTCGCCCGCTTAGAGGACATCGCCGGCATGGCCAACTCCGGCGACCTGATCCACCTCGAACTCGACGAGGAGACCCGCAAGCTCCACATCGAGATCGACGGCCTGTCCTACACCCTCGCGCTCATCGACCCCGACTCGATCCGCCAGGAGCCGGACATCCCGGACCTCGACCTCGCCTCCGAGATCGTCGTCGAGGGCGCCCAGCTCGACCGCGGGATCAAGGCCGCCGACATGGTCTCCGACCACATCCGCCTCCGCGTCGACGAGACCGACGAGGCGTTCTTCATCGAGGCCGAGGGCGACACCGACGACGTGAACCTCAAGCTCGACCGCGAGGACCTCATCGCGCTCACCGCCGGCCCCGCCGACTCGCTGTTCAGCCTCGACTACCTGAAGGACATGAACAAGGCGATCCCCTCCGACGCAGAGGTCACCGTCGAGCTCGGCGAGGAGTTCCCCGTCAAGCTCCACTACGGGTTCGCGGAGGGGCTCGGACAGGCAACGTATATGCTTGCACCGAGGATTCAGAGCGAGTAAATTGCCCAGGGAAACGTGTCCAGGATGCGGAAAATCGTTCAAGCGGGTCGGTAGTCACTGGGCACGCGGAAGCTGTTACTACCCCGAAATACCCACGTACCTTCGCGAGATTCTCATCGGCTGTTTCATGGGTGACGGGTCCGTCCCAAAGACGAACGACGGGGCTCACGGCCTGTTCCGTCTCCCTATGGTTAACAAGCAATTCTTGGAGTGGTTCGACCACGAGATGGGTATATTGAGTACCGGTGTCTCGCTTAAAAAGACGGCAGCGGAGCTGGCACGCAATAACCGTGAATCGGGGTTCAGTCCAAATGCGAGGGCTGAGAACTATCACGATATGTATACCGTCATATCGCGATCCCACCCGTTCATGCGGTCACTTCGCCGATGGTACCAGTCGGGTGAGAAGCGGTTCCCAGAGAGCCTATCGCTAACCCCACGGATCGCAAAGATGTGGTACGTCTGTGACGGGTATCTCGATGTTCAGGAGTACGGCGAACCGAGAGCAGCAATACGGATACGACACCGAGACGACCGTCAGGAGTTCCTTTTAAATCTATTCGAGGAGGTCGGCCTCTCACCGTCGTACGGCCGCGAAACGATCCGCTTCGGGGTCGAAGAGACTCGCTCGTTCCTCGACTGGATGAGCACCCCACCGCCCGGGTTCGAGTACAAGTGGGTGCTCGACTCGCGAGAGCGCTACAAGCGCCTGAAGGCACAGGCGTACGGCGAGGCACACGCCTTATAAATCGTCCACGACCGGAATCGACACCGTCACCCGCGTCCCTCGCGGCTCCCGGTCGGCGTACTCGACGTCCGCGCCGACCGCGGCGGCGCCCCACGCGACGACCCACAGCCCCAGCCCCGACCCGTGTTCGAGGGCCGTCTCGCGGCCCGACTCGACCGCCTCGACCTCGTGGTCCGGGATTCCGGGGCCGTCGTCCTCGACCGAGAGGCGGAAGCGGTCGCCGCCGTCGCCGCGTCCGGATTCCTCTCCGTCCCGATTAGCTTCTCTGCGGAGCGAGACCCGCACCCACGCCCCGCCCTCCTCGCGCTCGGTCCCCTCACCGTCGTGGTGGTCGATCGCGTTCTCCACGGTGTTCTCGACGACCGCGCGGAGCGCGTCGGGCCTGACGCGCGTGGTCCAGTTGGCGTCGTCGGCGCCGTCGACGGCCGTCTCGACGACGGCGTCCGGGTCGCGCTCGCGGGCGTCCGCGGCGACCGAATCGAGGAGCTCGCGGACGTCCGTCGCCTCGGGGTCGGTCTCGGCGAGGAGGCGCTCGACGGTGCCGGCCTTCTCGCCGAGCGCGGCCAGCGCGCCCGCGCGGCGCTCGATGGCGTCGGCCATTCGGACGAGCTCCGGGTCCTCCAGGCGGTCGCGGAGGATCTCGCCGTAGCCGTGGACGACGCCGGCGTCGTTGCGGAGGTTGTGGCGGAGGATGCGGTTGAGCACCTCCAGCTGCTGGCGGCGGCGCTCGCGCTCGGTGACGTCCGAGAGGACGACCGTGTAGCCGACATGGGTCCCGTTCGGGTCGGTCAGCCGGGAAACGGACACCGCGTACGTGCGGCGGCCGGCGCCGTCGGCGGCGTCGATCCGGACCGTCTCCCGGGAGATGCTCTGGTCAGGGTCGGCTGTGTCGTGGGAGTCGGCGTCGGCGGACTGGCCGCCGTCAGGCTCCGCCGTATCTTCCTCCCCGAGTCCGACGGGCAGGTCGAGAAAGTCGGCGAGCGGGCGGTCGCGGGCGGTCTCGGCGTCGACGCCCAACACCGCCTCGGCGGCGGGGTTGAGCCGGACGACCCGCCGGTCGAGCGCGAGCGCGACGATGGGGTCCCGGAGGTCGTCGATCGCGGTGCGCTCGGCGGCGCGGCTGGTGGTCGGGTTCCGGTCGAACATCTCCGCGCGGTCGAACGCGTACGCGTCGAGCAGGACGTGCGGGACGAACATGAGCGGCGCGAGCTGTAGCTGCGGGACCGGCCCGATCTGGAGCGCCCACGCGACCAAGGCGAACCCGGGCGGCAGCGAACTCAGCGCGACCGCAGCGCTCTCCCGGCGGTAGAGGGGGCCGTAGCTGAGCAGCGTGTCGACGAGGAGGAAGACGGCGCTGGCGACGAGGACCGTCTCCGCGGCGACGGTGAGGTACGCCCACGGGCCGAACGCGTAGGAGACGGTCTCGACGCCGAATGCGGGGTCGACGCCGAAGTCGGTCCAGAAGGCGCCGTGGAGCGGGTTCGTGGCGACGAGCGCGGACGAGAGGAGGCCGAACCCGACGATCGACCCGAACAGGCGGCTCCGGACCACGTCGCTCCGACCCGTGTACTCCAGGGCGAAGCCGAGGAAGGCGATCCCGGTCCAGATCACGCCGAGCCACATCGTCGCCTCCAGCGCGGCCCGGAACGTCGGGTCCGAGACGAGCAGTCCGACCCCGTACGAGAGACACCACGTCGCCTGCGCGGCGAACACCCCGAGGAACCAGTCGACGCCGGGCCGGCCGCGGTGTTCCCGGATCGCCCACGCGAGCGCGAGCGCCCCCGCCCCGCCCGCGAGCGAGCCGACGGCGGGCCACGCCGGGACGAGGTCGAGTGCCATGTGCGAGATACGACGGCGACGGAGGGCGTAAAACTGTCGTGCGGGGACGGGGCGGCCGCTCGCCGCCGACTCGGCGGGACGTCACCCGGTCCGGCGTCCGAACGCGACCGCCACGGGGACGAGGAGCAGCGCGCCGATCAGGAACGGCGACGCGACGGCGACGGTGTACAGCACCGCCATCAGCGGCGGGCCGACGGTCCGGCCGAGGCTCGACGCGCCCTGCGTCACGCCGAAGGCGGCCCCCTGGTCGGCGTCGTCGGCCGACGCGGAGACGAGCGTCGCCAGCGAGACGTTGACGAGGGCGTTGCCGAGCGAGAGCGCGGCGAGCGCGGCGAGCAGCGCGACCAGCGGGAGCGTGAACCACCCCGGACCGCCGAGGGCGGCGTCGCCGGCGACGCGGTCGACGAGCCCGGTGGCAGGGATCGCCGCGAGCGCGACCCCGAGGACGACCGACCCGGCGGCGACGAGCGTCCGGGAGGAGACGACCCGGGAGAGCCGCCCGACGAGGACGCCCTGGTTGATCGCGCCGAGCACGCCGACGTACGTGAGTAAAAAGGCCGCGGCCGTCGCGTCGTAGCCGAACGCGTCCGCGACGTACGGGATGAACATCACCTGGACGCCCGCGAACGCGACGGCGACGACGAAGTACGCGACCGTCAGCGGCCGGAGCGACGCGGAGGCGAGCGCGTCGCGGAACTGGCCGATCGCGGTGGTGCGGCCGCCGCGAATCCCCTCGGTCTCCGCCGCCGGGCGCGTCCGCGTCGGCTCTTCGAGGAGGGCGAACCCGACGAGGACCGCGAGGAAGCTCATCCCCGCCGCCGCGAAGCTCGGGAGGGAGTAGGCGGTGGCGGGGACGAACGCCGGGAGGAGCGCGTCGGCGCGGGCGACGACGGCGTCGGCGGCGAGGAGGCCGCCGATCGCCGGCCCGAAGACGAACCCGAGCGCGAACGAGGCGCCGACGAGGCCGAGCGCGCCCGCCCGCCGGTCGCGGGGCGTGATGTCGGCGACGTACGCCTGCGCGGCGGCGATGTTCCCGCCCATCGCGCCCGCGAGCGTCCGGGAGGCGAACAGCGTCGCCAGCGCCGCCACGGGCCCGAACCGCGTCCCCGCGGCCCCGGCGTAGCCGAACGTCGTCCACGCGACGCCGGCGGCCGCGAGCGACGCCAGCAGGACGGGGCGGCGCCCGATCCGGTCGGAGAGCCGGCCGAGCGTCGGCGCCGCGAGGAACTGCGCGAGCGAGTACGACGCCGCCAGCAGCCCGATGAAGGCGTCGCTGACGCCGAAGGACCTGACGTAGAAGGGGAGGATGGGGATCACGATCCCGAAGCCGACGAGGTCGATGAACACGACGCCGATCACCACCGCGAGCGCCCGGCGCGGGTTGGCGACGGCCGGGGTCCGGTCGCGGTCCCCCTCGGTTCCGGGGGTGTCGGCACCCGCGGGATCGGCGTCCGCGGCGTCGGCGACCTCGTCGGGGCCGTCTCCAGTCGACGCCGCGCCGGCTTCCGGGTGTGTCACGGTGGCGAGAGGTCGCGCTGGAACTTAAGCGGGCGGCCGCGAGGAGCCCTCAGATATGGCGTTCGATGACCCGCTTGGCGGCCTGTCCCTTCTCCTTCCAGCCGTACCCCTCGTCGTACACGTGACGCTTGGCGTCGACGAGCTCCTCGGGCGTCGACTCCTCGAAGCCGCCGCGGTCCCACGCGCCCGACTGATGGAGCCACTCGATCACGTTCTCGCGCGTCTCGGGCCACGAGAGGCCGACCATCTCGTACCACGCGACCATCGCGAAGACGGCGTTGTCGTGGCAGCCGGGGACGGAGCCGTGCTCGTAGACGGTGCGCATCGGCTCGCGGGTCGGCTCGGAGACGCGCTCCTTGAACTCCGCGGCGGTGAGCAGCCGGAGTCGGTCGCCGTCCTCGACGACGCGCTGATCGCGTTGGAGCGCGCCCAGCGCCGCCTTGTGGAGCCCGCCCCACTCCGCCGGAATCGCGTCCCGAAGCGCCGACTCCGAGAGGCCGTCGGGCTCGGCGGACAGCACCGAGAGGAGGTCCGTGTACGCCTTCTCGACGGTCGGCCAGCTCACGCCCTCGAACTCGCAGTCGGCGTCGTGAAGGCTGTTGGTCGTCCGGCAGCCGGGACACGGGTAGCGGAACGTCGGCACGAGGCGACGCTTCGACGCCGCGGGAGTTAGGGGTTTCGCGACGCGACCGTCACGAACGTTACTGCGGTTCCGAAACGTTTACTCGCCGTCCGGTCGCGGGTACAGACGGTATGACAAAGGTCAGCGTTATCGGTGCGGCGGGGACCGTCGGGGCCGCGGCCGGCTACAACCTCGCGTTACGCGACGTGGTCGACGAGCTCGTCTTCGTCGACATCCCGGACCAGCGCGAGACGACGATCGGGCAGGCGGCCGACGCGAACCACGGCGTCGCCTACGACTCGAACACGACCGTCCGGCAGGGCGAGTACGCGGACACCGCCGGCTCGGACGTCGTCGTCATCACGGCGGGCATCCCGCGCAAGGAGGGCCAGACCCGCATCGATCTGGCCGGCGACAACGCCCCCATCATGGAGGACATCGGCTCGTCGCTCGCCGAGCACAACGACGATTTCGTCACGGTCACCACTTCCAACCCGGTCGACCTGCTCAACCGCCACCTCTACGAGGCGGGCGACCGCGACCGGCACAAGGTGGTCGGCTTCGGCGGGCGGCTCGACTCCGCGCGCTTCCGCTACGTCCTCTCCGAACGCTTCGACGCGCCCGTGAAGAACGTCGAGGCGACGATCCTCGGCGAGCACGGCGACGCGCAGGCGCCCGTCTTCTCGAAGGTGCGCGTGAACGGCCGCGACCCGTCGTTCGACGCCGACGAGAAAGAGGAGATCCTCGCGGACCTCCAAGAGTCCGCGATGGACGTGATCAGCCGGAAGGGCGCCACGCAGTGGGGGCCCGCCACGGGCGTCGCCCACACGGTCGAGGCGATCCTCAACGACACCGGCGAGGTGCTCCCCTGTTCGGTCGTGCTCGACGGCGAGTACGGCTACGACGACACCGCGCTCGGCGTGCCCGCGAAGCTGGGCTCGGACGGCGTCGAGGAGGTCGTCGAGTGGGACCTCGACGAGTACGAGTCGGAGCTGCTCGACGAGGCCGCCGAGAAGCTCTCCGAGCAGTACGAGAAGATCGCGTAGGTCGCCACGGAGTGGGCCGACCGCTCGGACTCGGTCGCCGCCAGTCACCGGATTTTTACCGCTGCCGCGCGCTCTCTGGAGCATGAACCGCGCCGAGATCGACACCGACGACCTCCTGAAGGTCGTGCTGCTGCTCGTCGTCGTGTGGCTTCTCCTGGAGATCGTCGGGGCCGTCCTCGAGGTCGCCTCCTGGCTGTTCGACGCCCTCGCGCCGCTGATCGGGCTCGCGCTCGTCGTCGTGATCGCCTTACACCTCACGGATCGGATCTGAGACGAACGGCGACGTGTTCAGCCTCAACGTCCCGCTGCCGTCCGCGGTCGAGCGGCTCGCGAGCGATCTCCACCCGAAACTAACGGGGTTCGACCGCGTGCGCGACCGGCGCACCCTCGTCTGTAAGCGGTTCGGCGTCGACGACGTGCGGGACGAGGAGGGCGGGCGAGCGGAGGGGCCAGAGGTACCGGGCAAAGAGGCCGCCCTCGACCGCCTCCGTGAGCGCCTCCGCCGGCCGCTCGCTGGGGTCGATCCCTTCGAGGTCGCCGTCACCGGCGTCGACGTCTTCGACGCGCCGCGGTCGGGGTCGCGGCCGGTGGTATACCTGACTGTCGAGAGCGAGGGGCTGGTTGGGGTTCACCGCCGGCTCTGTGACGCGTTCGGCGCGGTCGAGGGCATCGAGGGCGACGAGTACGTACCCCACATCACGCTGGCTCGCGGCGGGAATCCCGAGCCGGGCGCGGTCGCCGGCCTCGTCGACAGCGAGTTCGACCCGGTCCGGTGGCGGGTCCACGCGCTCGACGTGTGGGACCCGGAGTTCCGAGAGGTCGCAGCGAGCGTCGAATTATAACTGATCGATTGCGGGGTGTCGGTGACCACCTCCAAAGCCCCAGTCGCGAGGACAGCACACGCTCGCTGCGCTCCTCAGTCGTTCGCTCCGCTCACTCCTTGCGGTGTCGCCGGCGGCTCCGCCGCCGGCTTTCCGTGGCGCGTCGCGCCACGCTACTTACGTCGCCTGCGCCCGCCTCCCGGCTGCCCCTTTGAGTCCCACCCGACCGCGACCGCACCGCCGGAAGACGGTCCTGCTCGCTCGCTT